>PBMU01000021.1 GCA_002722775.1 Rhodospirillaceae bacterium | reverse complement strand
TCCGCCTCGGGCTTGCCAAGTTCGATTAGAGCTTCCTTCACCGCCTTAATCGAGAGAGGTGCGTTACGTGCAATCCGGCCGACTAGGTCACCAACTGTCTCATCGAGTTCGGCCTCCGGCACCACCCGATTGATTAAGCCCATGACGCGAGCCTCCTCCGCGTCAAACTGGCGCCCGGTATAAAATATCTCGGCGGTAAAGGCCGGGCCTACCAAGCGTTCAAGTTCGCGGATGCCTTTGAATTTATAGCCGATACCGAGCTTCGCAGCTGGCACCCCGAAGGTCGATTTGTTGGAACTGACTCGGATGTCGCAACTAATCGCAATGGCGAGTCCACCCCCAATGCAGTACCCGTCGATTCGCGCGATAGTCGGCTTGGCAACCCGAAGTAGTGAGACGTGAAAGCGACTCACCGAGAGGTCATATGAGGCGCGCGCTTCCTCGGAAGAGCGTTGGCTTTCGAACTTCGAAATGTCAGCACCCGCGACGAAGGCCCGATTCCCAGCGCCGGTCAGTACGATAGCACGAACCCCAGGGTTGGCAGCATATTGGTCGAGCAAGCCCGCCGCCCCGTCCCACATCTCCTGTGACATGGCGTTGTGGCGTGCCGGATTGTTGAAGGTGATCCAGGCGATGCCCTCGCGAACCTCAAACAATAAACTGTCTTCATCCTCCATGATGGGTTCCTCAGTCGCCATGTTTCTCTCCTTCGCCCCGTTCATCAGACCACATTTTGGTCTCGCAAGGCTGCGATTTCGTCAGGTCCTAGGCCCAACTCACCCAAGATTTCGTTGGTGTGCTCGCCATATTCGGGCGGCGGCAGCGCCATGCTAGTAGGTGTTCGTGAGAGGCGCACCGGTTGGCCCACCAGTCTAAGCTCGCCGCGCGCATGGCCAGTTACTTTGCATGCCATACCAAGGTGCTTAACCTGTGGGTCCTCAAAAGCTTGGTCGATGGTATAAATCGGACCGCTCGGCACGCCGTTTTCGTTCAACGTCGCTACCCATTCGGCGGAGGTCCTCTCGACCGTCATACGTTCGATCTCGGCGTTAAGAGCGTCCCGGTTGCGCGAGCGCGCGTCGGCCTCCGCGTAGTCAGGATGGTCGCGCAGATCCTCTCGGCCCAGCAAATCGCAAAAACGTTTCCATATTACTTGACCGGCAACGCCGAGATTTATGTAGCCATCACGTGTTTTGAACACACCCGTAGGAATGCTTGTAGGATGGTTGTTACCGGCCTGTTTAGGCACGTCGCCATCCACCAACCAGCGCGCCGCCTGGAAGTCCAGCATAAACAACTGGGCTTGCAGAAGAGAGGTGTCCACCCACTGCCCCTCGCCAGAGACCTCACGTTCCAAAAGCGCGATCATGATGCCTTGGGCGGCAAACAGCCCTGCGCAAAGATCGGCGATCGGAATACCAGCACGCATCGGCCCTTGGCCAGGCCGGCCGGTGATAGACATAACACCTCCCATGCCCTGGGCGATTTGGTCGAAGCCCGGCCGCTTAGCATACGGCCCATCCTGGCCGAAGCCCGAGATACTAGCGTAAACTAGCCTAGGATTTTCGGCCGAGAGCACCTCGTAATCGATGCCAAGACGACGTTTCACGTCGGGGCGGTAGTTCTCCACCACCACATCCGCCGTCATGGCGAGACGCTTAAAGAGTTTGACACCCCGCTCATCCTTCAGGTTCAAGGTCATCGCCCGCTTGTTGCGATGCAGGTTAAGAAAATCCGGGCCATGGCGTGCACCACCCAGCGCGTTGCCGCTTTCTATTGCCTCTGGCAGCTCAATTTTAATCACCCTCGCTCCCCAGTCGGCGAGCTGGCGCACGCATGTCGGCCCAGCCCGGACCCGCGTGAGATCCAGAACGGTAAATCGTTTCAAGGCTTCCGAGGCAATCATTGTGGCATTCCCTTCCTCGGGCGTTTCAGCCCCTTTCCAAGACATCTTAAAGCGGTCCTTAGATGGAGTTTGATCTTATCTCCGACACTGCACATCTGCACACGACGGCTCCTTAGCGCGGCAGGAGGAAGATTGCCACAAATTCACCATTATCCTCTCAAAATGCGGCCTAATTGATCCCGTATCTAGATCAATGTCGGAATTCTCGTAAACCGACGCCGCTCCGCCCAATGATCGTCCCCTTCTAGTCGGGCGAGCGGATTAGACTGATGCGGCGCCCCCATCCCAATCCAGGCGCCGCATCTTTTAATCTAACGCCAAATTTCACCAATATTCTTTTTCTATTACTTGAATAACATTTCAAATGATCGCGACAAATTCGATGGGCCCTGCGATGCCGATCACGTGGCGGCCGGACACAGCAATTTCATTGAGACGGCTAAGTTGCCTGGACCAGGACAATTGCCTAAATCAAAATCGCAATTTCTCGCATTACCCTGGGGCCACGCAGCTCAGCGAATCGCATGGAACAAACGTGTGCCGTCGATCTCGAACTCGTCAATCGCGTCCATGCCTTCCTCCGAAAGAATCCAGTCAACAAAAACCTGACCCGCCTTCGCCTTCACGTGCGGGTGGCGATCACGCGAGACCAGGACCACCCCGTACTCGTTGCGCAATCGCGGATCACCTTCGTGCAGTAAGACCAGTCCACGCTTATTGGCAAAGCCAAGCCAAGAGCCTCGGTCAGTCAACGTATAGCCGCCCATCGCGGCAGCAACATTCAACGTTGCCCCCATGCCCGAGCCGGTCTCGCGGTACCATTCACCCGAGGCCACAGCGGGATTGGTACTCGCATCAGCCCAGAGTTCCAGCTCACGCTTGTGGGTGCCACTCTGGTCACCGCGTGAAAGGAAAATCGCCTGAGCCGACGCAATTCGCGACAAGGCGTGGTCGACGTCCAATATGGAACGAATTTCAGCCGGATCGGAGCCCGGGCCAACCAAGATGAAGTCATTGTACATTACTGAGCGGCGTAAACTTCCGTGGCCGGCCGCCACGAAAGCCAACTCCGATTCCTTGTGATGGACCAACAGCACGTCGGCGTCGCCGGCTCGCGCCAGGCGGATTGCGGCCCCTGTGCCGACCGCTACAACCCGAACCGCGATGCCGGTAGCTCGGGTGAATTTTGGGAGAACATGGCGAAACAGGCCCGAATTTTGAGTCGAGGTGGTAGACGCCAACGTGATGAAAGGCCTTTGAGCCTGAGCTGGCGAGATCGACAGGATTAAGCAAATGATTGGGGCCAACCCTCGTGACATCAAACTGCGGCAACCGGCAAAAGTCACTTAGCTCCCCCGTTCCTGTAGATCGACCGCCGCCGCCACCACAAAGGCTTACCCTCCAGGAAATCCCGTGCCAGATCGTTTTTTGGTGCAGCGAAGAAGTCAGAGGCGATCCGGAACTCCTTGATCCGGCCCCGATGCAAGAAGATCACTTCATCGGCCATGCGTTGAGCCTGGCCGAGGTCGTGACTTGACATGATCACCTTAGTGCCGTCGACCGCTGCCTCCTCGATGATGTCCTCAACAAGATGGGCAGCAGCCGGGTCGAGGCTAGCGGTTGGTTCGTCTAGGAACAGCACGAGCGGCGTGAATGCCAGTGCGCGGGCCAATGCTAAGCGCTGCTGCTCACCAAAAGAGAGCGCACGAGCGGAGACTTTAGCAAGATGCCCAAGACCGGTGCGCTTCAGGAGGGCTTCGGTTCGGTCCCGGCGTTCGGCCCTGGCGATGCCGCGGAGACGTAATGCATAGTCGATGTTACCGAGTGCCGAGCGACGTAACATGACGGGCCTCTGGAACACCATGGCTTGGGCCAAGCGAGCATCCTTTCCTGCAACGCCACCCCAGTGTACTGTACCCTCCTCGGCCTGAAGCAAGCCGTGACAGAGCTTCAGAAATAGGCTCTTACCTGCGCCATTCGGTCCAATCACAAATGTCTTTTGCGGGCGCGCGCCGATCTGGCAATCGATATCTTTTAAAACACGCTTGCCGCCCATTGATAGTCCAGCGCGATGGAGTTCAAGCGGAAAAATGTCCAACTCCTTCACGCCAAACTCCACGTCTCGCCAAGGCTGCGAAGACTTTGGGCTAGTACGTTGAGCACAAGTGAGATTGCCAGGAGGATTAACCCAAGCCCAAGTGCCAGCGCCAATTCACCCTTACTCGCCTCAAGTGCAATCGCCGTAGTCATAACCCTAGTCAGATGATCAATATTACCGCCGACGATCATCACGGCGCCCACCTCGGCGATCGCTCGGCCGAAACCGGCCAGCAGCGCCGTCACCAGCATGAATCGTCCATCCCAAAGAAGAGTGGCCAGACACTGTATCCGAGTCGCCCCAAAGGATCGCAGCGTCTCGCGGTAATCGATCCAAAGAAACTCCAGGATCTGACGAGTGAGTGAGACTATGATGGGTAGTACTAGGATCACTTGGGCAACGATCATCGCTGTCGGCGTGAACAAAAGATCGAGTACTCCAAAAGGACCGGACCGGGAGAGCAATAAATACACCACCAGGCCCACAACCACAGGCGGAAGTCCCATTAGCGCGTTGAAAACGACGATAATCGCCCTGCGTCCAGGAAAGGTTGCTAGCGCGATGAGCCCGCCCAGGGGCATGCCGATAAGTGCCGATAGCCCGACCGCGATAAGACTGACCTCGAGCGAGAGCGCTATTATCTCGACCAGACCCGCGTCGGCCGACAGGATCAAATCCCCGGCCGCAGCAAAGGCGGCGGCAAACGCATCCATTTTTCAGCGCCTTTCCACGCGTGGCACACTATGCATCATCGCCAACATCCAACGCCTAACTGGCGAGGTTGTTATCGATGGACCACCCGCAGGACACGGGTGGAAATCCTTTGAATCCTTTATAAAAAGCTGCCTCCAAAAACGAGAGGTTCCGATTTTATTGGAAGCCATGTATCCGCCCAGTCCCGGAGAGGGAGTTGTGTGCTAAACTGTGGACGCGCAGATAAATCTCATCACCCCAGCAGAGAGTTGCATTTGATCCCCGCGATACCAATCGACGATCAGGCGAAGATGTAGGGTTCCAACGTTTCTTGGGCCGCTGCGCGAAGCTCGTGCCATTTAGCCGCGCCCCCGTAATAGGCAAGGCTGCCCGGCTCACCCTCTCCGTGCCCATTATAATACGAAATGCAATCGCGCAAGGGACCCGTCAGCACGTCAGCGGCGCGGCAATGCTCCGCATATTCCAATTCTCGCCCGGCATCAACATCAACAGTCTGAGCACCCTTCTCCCGTTTCGTTTTCAACATCCAAACAATATAGTCAGTATGGGCGTCGATCACGCGAATGAAGTTGAACTGACCGCCACCTCCCTGGGGACCTGAAATTATGAAAAGGTTGGGGAACCCGCTGCTATGCAAGCCAAGAAAAGTTCGCGTCCCTTCGTTGTCCCATTTTTGCTTGAGGGTGCGGCCATCCCGCCCAGTGATACTGTTAAACGTCGAGGTGCCCATCCACTGAAAGCCGGTCGCGTATATCAGCACATCGAGTGGATATTCAACGCCGGCGTGCACCACGCCGCGTTCGTTGATCTGACAAACGCCCCTCGGAGCTGTGTCAACCAATGCGACATGCGGCATGTTGAAGACCGGCAAAAACTCATCGTGGAAGGCTGGACGTTTGCAGCCATAGGCGTAGTAGGGCTTCAGGGCGGCAGCAGTCACTGGGTCCTCGACGATCTTGTCTACCCGGGCTCGGATCTGCTCCATAATTCGGAAATTCGTGTTGAGCTGCTTTTGAATCAACTCCTCTGGCGTGAGTTCCCTCACGTGTTCCTTCCTACTCTTGGAATAATCCACCTTACCCGAGAGATAATCGTCATTTCCCTGCAACGCGGCGCGCCCCGACAGGATTTTTGCAAGACGCTCTCGCCTGGCCACCGCCCAGCCAGTTTCCTTCTTCCAGGAATCTATCTCCTCTTGGGTAGTAGCGCGCTGGTCGCGAACATCGATCGAAGACGGTGTACGCTGAAAGACATGCAGATGCCCGACCACTTTGGCCAACTCGGGTATCACTTGGACGGCCGTGGCCCCCGTACCGATGATGCCGACACGCTTCCCGGCGAGATCGATGTCATAGTTCCAACGCGATGTGTGAAAAGTTTCACCCCTGAAAGTTTCCATACCGTCAATCCGAGCGAGCTTAGGTGTGGTTAGAATGCCATTGGCAAGCACTACATGGACGGCCCGCATACTGTCACCCCGGTCGGTGGTCACGATCCAACGTAGTGTGTCTTCGTCCCAGACCGTCTCCTCCACCGTCGTGTGAAACAGGCAGCGATCGTAAAACCCCTGCCGTTCGGCGATCATCTGACAATACTCCAGGATCTCGAACCCAGAGGCGAATTTCATAGTAGGGAAGTAACCCATTTCTTCTAACAGAGGCAGATAGCTGTAGGCCTCTACATCGCAGGCGATACCGGGATAGCGGTTCCAGTACCAGGTCCCACCCACATCACCACCCTTCTCGCAGAACCTTACGTCGGTATAGCCGGCATTGCTGAGCTTGTACCAAAGCAGTAGTCCAGCAAAACCCGCACCTACCACCAGAATCTCGCAATCATCGTCAAGCCGGGGACGTTCGACCGGCGGCTCCGAATAGACGTCCTCCAGGTATTTTGAGAATTCACCTTCCATGGAGACGTAGTCGGCCGAACCTAGCCGTGCCTCCTTGAACTCGCGATATTTCGCCTGTTCGGCGGCGTTAAACACTGCCCCCGGCGGAGGCGGGGGAAGCGTGGTCAAAGCCTCATTCTGGACAGCCGCATAGCCATTACCAACAATCCGGTCACTCGCCTTGGCAGCACGGGTATTGAAGTTCTTCCGCCCGGTCTTCGGATCGGTCCATATCGCCTGTGTCATGCCTATCAGTCCACTCGGTTGGCCAGCTAACAAGATAATCGCAACACACAAGGGGTCCAAGGACAAGACAGGTCCTTAATTAGGAATCAGATTCTTGGAACTTAACCAGAATACTCGCCAGGCCATACGGATCTGGGTCAAAATGGCCGGCGCACGACACTTGACACGTGGAGAAACAGGAATGGAACTTACAAACACGGTCGCCATAGTGACGGGCGGCAATGGCGGTCTCGGCCAGCGAATCTGTCAGGCCCTAGCCCTGGAGGGCGTAAATATTGCCGTGGTCTGCGCGCAAAACATCGACGGGGCCGACACCGTCGCCCGTAGGCTGGGCAAAGAATACGGGATCAAGGCGGACGCCTTCTCTTGCGACGTTACTGATAGCGCAGACGTCACGGCGCTTTCCCGTGCGGTCACGGAGCATTTCGGTCGGCTCGATATCCTTATCAATGATGCTGCCTACAACAAGTCGATCCCGTTCTCCGATCTGGACGGCCTTACACAAGAGGAATGGGATCGGATCCTAGACACCAATTTGACCGGGCCCATGCGTCTCATCAAGGCTACCGCGCCTGCCTTGAAGCTCCAGGGAGCAGGTCGAATCGTGAATATCGCTTCCGTCGCAGGACTATCCCCCACCGGTTCGTCAATCGCTTATGCGGTGTCCAAGGCTGGCCTGATCCATCTGACACGTTGCATGGCGGTGGCACTAGCGCCTAACACGCTCGTCAATTGCGTGGCCCCAGGACTGCTGGAGGGCACCCGCGCAACGGCCAACCTCAGCGACCAACAGGTCCAACGCGCCTCGCAGGGCTCGCTGTTGAAAAAAGCTGCCGACAAAGACGACTGCGCCCGCATGGTAGTCGAAATGTGCCGAACCGACACTTTGACTGGCCAGACTATCGCTATCGATTCCGGCCGAGTGTTCCACTGAACCTTCCTTCTATCAGGCTAGGTTTTACGCAATACTTCTTGGGGGCGTCTCTCGCCCCCACTGCTACAACCGTGTTAGGGCTGACTTGAGATTAGTTGAACCGAAAAGCTGCTCCTCATCCTGTGCGCCGTCCCGCGATTTAGGGGGTGAATATTTTTCACCGGCTACACGCGAGTAAGGGTCCAGCGAAAATTAAAATCCCCAAGGAAACTTAACGCGCCAAGCAGGACCGGGGGTCCCGCATGCTGCCAATAACGGGAACCTTAGAAAAATGATGAGTTAGGGGAAAACATCAATTCATACAATTGTTCCCACGGAGAAAACCCCGATGCAAAAGTTCGAAACAATTACCCTTCCGGATGATCCCACCATACTCGCACCCGATCGGGCAGAGGTTCGAATGCTGTCTGTCTTGGCGGGCGGTAGCTTCACGTATTTCCGTTGCCCGCCAGACAGACGTCGCGGGCCGTCGAGCACCGGACTGTCGAGGAGATCTGGTACGTCATAGAGGGAACCGGCCGGATGTGGCGAGATCAGGGCGCGCGTGAAGAAATTGTGGAACTGGTTCCCGGCACCTGTCTGACCATTCCGGTCGGCACGCGGTTCCAGTCCCAGAGCGACGACCAAAACTTGGAGGCTGTCGCAGTCACGATGCCGCCCTGGCCTGGTGGGGGGGGCCGTCGTGGTCGACGGGCTCTGGCCAGCGATGGTGGGATAGATTTATTGCTCTATGCCGCGTTTACCGTCCGCTTCATCTTAGCTAGCACCATTTGGGCACATTTCTCGCCTATCATAATGCTGGGCGCGTTTGTATTGCCTGAAGTCAGCGTCGGCATGACTGAGGCATCGGCAACACGTAAACCTTCAATCCCGTAAACCCTTAACTCCGGATCGACGACGGCCATCGGGTCAATTCCCATCTTACAGGTTCCTACCGGATGATAGGTGGTCTCGGCATGGTGGCGCACCCAGTCGAGAAGTTCTTCGTCAGTCCGCACGTGTGCGCCGGGTGCAAGTTCCTGACCGGTGACTTCCTTGACTGGCGAGGTCGCCATCAACTCGCGGGCCTTACGCATCGCCGCCAGCAACCCCTCCCGGTCGTGCCGAGCGGAGAGAAAATTAAAACGTATCGCCGGAGGTTCGAGCGGATCGGCGCTTTTCACGTGGATCGAACCAATACTTTCCGAGCGGAGCACGTTGATATTCATTGTGATACCTTTGGTACGAGAAATCCGGCGCTCGCGGCCGACCATCTCGTAGATGAAGGGAAGGACAGAAATAGTCGCGTCCGGTGTCTCCAACCCTTCCCGAGTGCGAAAATACATGCGTAATGGGACCGAGGTCTGGGCCAAAAAACCATCGCGGAATAGCGCGTAACGGGCCACCTCGCGAGCCAGGCGCCAACCACGTGCGTTATCATTGTAGGTGGCGTTCGGCTCAGTGATTTTGAATTTCACACGAGGCGAGTAATGATCCCGCAGATTCTCGCCTACACCCGGAAGATCGTGGACCGACGTGATGCCCAGATTGGCCAATAGCTTCGGTTGACCGATGCCAGAAAGCTCCAATAATTTGGGCGAATTAATTGAACCACCAGAAACTATTACCTCTCGCTCCGCCTGTGCTTCATGCTTCCGTCCGTCAATAGAATAGCTAACGCCGAGACAGCGTTTTTTTTCAATCAGCAGAGATTCGACCATCGCCCCCTGGACGATATCGAGATTGCGGCGCCTCCGTGCGGGATCCAAGTAACAATACGCAGTACTCTGTCGACGGCCCCTGGCTATCGTCACCTGGGACATGCCTATACCTTCCTGGCTCTCGCCATTCAGGTCAGGGTTGAAAGGCAAGCCAATCGTTGCCGCCGCCTCGATCATTTTCTCTAGCAACGGAACCTGGAGGCGAGGCGTTTGAGTGATTCGGAGTGGTCCATCGCGGCCTCGGAGCTCATCCGAACCTCCCGCGTAACATTCCATCCGTTTGAAGATCGGAAGAATATCTTGGTAGCTCCAGCCCTGGTTCCCGAGTTGTGCCCAATGGTTATAGTCCTGTGCCTGGCCGCGGATATAGACCATACCGTTGATGGAGCTTGACCCTCCCAGCATCCGACCACGTGGCACTTCGATACGACGACCACCAGAACCTTCGTCTGGTTCTGAGGAGTAGCACCAGTTCACAGCGGGATTATCGATTAACTTGGCAATGCCTGCGGGAACTCGCGACCAGAAATAGTCCGAACTTTCTTTTCCAGCCTCCAGACACAGGACGCGATGCTCACCACTCTCGCTCAACCTATTTACGACTGCAGCGCCTGCGGAACCAGCACCTACAACGATGTAGTCATAGGACGTAGAAGTTGACTCGGACATAATGGGACTTCCCAGATTTCGGCCACTTAACATATTTCATCTCAAGAGCAAGCCGCGATAAAGCGGGTTAGCCAAGGGGGAATTGCCGACCGTCCGATCGACCCATCCGATGATACTAAGCGCGTCACCAGGAATTCGACCTAAAAGAATCATAGCCATCCCAGGTCAATGCCAGGTTCGTGAGACACACTTGAAACAGTCAAGTAGGCGTTACATTCAACTCGTACTAATCCGTCCAAAATTTTCCCCGCGCATCTCGACCATTCAATCAAACGCTTCCAACCAAATCTTATTTACCTTCCAAACGCTTTGAATAAATCCAACAGATCTGCATTTCGTGGGAAAAGCCCATAGGGGATACAGATCTCAATCTCTAAACGGCTCGTAAATCGTCGGAACGCTGTCGACGGACATGAATGTGAAACACTACCTAACATCTGATTCCGTCAGTGCGGATGACCGAGGTTTGCGACTTTAGCAGCAATATTCATTGTTTTTCTCACCACTGGCCAAGCAGTTAGGAACGGCGCATGATTGACATTCAGAAACAGCGTGGGGAACGATATGATTTCCGCAAAATCCTTTAGGAACGTACGCCAGGACCGGTTCGAGGGGAAATTGTTCAATGGCTCGCTCTACGCGCGTACTAACTATTTAGGATCCGACACCAGCGATCGTGACACGCCGCAGGCGCTGCTTGTCGAGCAATCGGCGAATTCGGAAATTCCCGCGCACTTCCATGGCATTGACCAGTTCCAGGTAGTGGTACAAGGCGGCGCGATGTTGGGCAAACACCCGCTAAAGCCTGTCAGCATCCACTTCGCGGCCGCATATACGGGATATGGCCCCATCAACGCTAAAGACGACGGTGTATTTTACTTCACGCTTCGCGCCCAGTCCGAGCCGGGCGCCTTCTTTTTTCCCGATGGACGCAAGTTTCAGAAGCCCGGCAAGCGCCGCAACATTACTGTCGAAGTTGGGCTCAACTCTGAAACAGAAGACATGTCCCACTATAATGCAGAAGCATTGGAGATCGCCATGGAGCCAGAGGATGAAGGTCTCGCCGCCTGGGCCCTGCGTCTGGGATCTGGCCAAAGCTTCGTTGGTCCGGATCCGATGCTTGGTGGCGGTCAGTATTACGTGATCATGGATGGAGATTTCGATTACGCAGGTGAGAGCTACGAGAGATGGTCGTGTATATTCGTCGAACCACCAGAAACAGCGCTCGAAGTCACAGCAGGCCCAGGCGGGGTGGAGGCACTGGTCTTACAATTTCCCTTTTGGGAAAAGGGTACTAAGCTCGCCGGGAACGCTCCACTTTACGCTGAGAATAGGGTCGACTAATAACTCATCCAGCGGCGGCGCAGATGATCACACACCAGATTGATAAAGCTTCCGGGGCCGGTTTGCATCGCCCGGAGTGTCGCCGCGCTGCAAGATCAGCGCGCTGAGACGGGATATTGTAGGGAATAGTTGAATCTATGGGTCGATTAGCAGGCAAGATTGCGATTGTAACTGGTGGCGCTAAAGGGATTGGTGGTGCGGTGTCCAGGCGCTTCGTCGAGGAGGGCGCCACTGTCACTATCGCCGATCTAGACGATAAGAATGGATCTGCACTTGCCGAAACACTGGGTGACAAAACTGGATTCGCCCAGCTGGACGTGTGCGACGAGGCAGCGTGGCAATCGGTGGTCGAGGGGGTAATCGCGCGCCACGGGAGGCTCGACACCCTGGTCAATAACGCTGGAATTCTGAAGACCACGAATTATCAGTCGATCGACGACATTGAACTCCAGGAATGGCGGGCGGTGCTAGCGGTCAATGCCGAGGGCGTGTTCTTGGGTTGCCGCGTGGGCGTCAAGGCAATGAAAGCTGACGGCGGTGCTATCATCAACATGTCCTCGGTAGCCGGCCTGATTGCCTCACCACCGTTAGTTGCGTATGGCGCATCGAAGGGCGCGGTGCGCCAACTCACCAAGTCAGTGGCCATCGATTGCGCGCGGAAAGGTTACAACATCCGCTGCAACTCCGTACACCCGGGATATATTGAAACCGAACTCGCCCGCGGTTCGATGAATCTTGGTGACGGTGATCCAGTGGCCAACTACAGGGCACGAATTTCTGTCACGCCAATGGGCGTCGCAGGCGAACCTGCGGACGTCGCCAACGCCGTTTTATTCCTCGCCTCCGACGAAGCGCGCCACGTCACCGGAGCCGAGCTCGTTGTTGACGGTGGCCTAACAGCGGTATGAGGCTACCGTTATAAAAATCCGGGATGCGCTGACAGGCACCCCATAAACTGGGAGACTACTACTGTGGAAATTGGAATTCTCTTCACCTCACATCCCGATCCAAAGTCCGAGCCATATCCGCATCAGGCCATTCATGAGCGCGTTACCCGAGAGATCCTCCTGGCCGAGGAATTGGGTTATGACAGTGTTTGGATAGCCGAGCATCACTTCTCCAACACATACGGCATAATGCCCGACCCGTTCAGCTATTTGTCATATCTCGCGGCCAAAACCAGCCATATCAAACTGGGGGCGGCAGTAATGGTGGTTCCATTGCACCATCCGATGCGGATCGTCGAGAACGCTGCTTTTGTCGACATCCTGAGCAAAGGGCGCTTCCAGCTCGGGCTCGGTTCAGGCTACCGCCCATACGAATTTGAGGGCCTCGGGATCGAATACGAGACACGGCGTGAATTGCAGCAGGAGGCGGTTCCCCTAATCTTGAAGGGCTTCCACGACAAACGTGTCAATGCAGAGGGAAAGTACTTCCAATTCAAGATGGACGAGATTTACGAGATCTTTCCACAACCGATCCAGAAACCGCATCCACCGTTCTTCATGGGTGCTGGGACAAACGAGTCAATGCAGTTTGCTGCAGAAAACGGGTTCGGTCTAATGCAGTCCTCTCTGCCCTCCGCCGAGACCATAGGAGAGCATGTCCAACATTACCGAAAACATATGGCGACCGCCCCGGACCCACTCAACAAAAATCCGGCTTTTGGCAATGTTGACGTGGTACGCATGGTCTATGTCGCACCTACTGACGCCAAGGCGCGCGAGGAGAGCGAAGACGGCATCACCCACCACATGAAGACTTTCCTTCTGGGTGGCAACACGGGCCGCTATCTGGGCGACGTGACGGAGAAGGCGGACGAAAGTCAGTTCGCGTATGAACGCTTGATTGATGGAACCATCCTTCATGGCTCGCCCGATACCGTGATCCGCGGAATTGAAAAATTCCGAAAGGCGGGCGCTACCTCGATTATGATCCACTACCCGCCCTATTATGGCGCCGAGCAGGTCTTGAACATGCTACGCCTGTTCGCTAAGGAAGTGTTGCCACACGTCCGCGAGATGAAGGCCGAGGCCGCGGAATAACGGAAAGCACGAACCAACGCCATGGCCTGGGGGGAAATATCCGAAGAGGGGCTTGAGGCGGCTGCCAAATTGATCGGGCAGCCGCTCCGGCGCTCGCGCATGCAGTGGATCGAGACCGCAACTAGAGACGCCATTCGGCATTTTGCGTGGGGGATCGGCGATGACAACCCACTTTGGATCAATCAGGACTACGCAATCGCCTCCCCAGCCGGAGGGTTGATCGCGCCGCCATGTCTACTCTACGCCCTGGATTCGACTATCATCGCGCCCAAATTGCCTGGCGTACAATGGATCTACGCGGGCACCGAGTTCACCTGGTACGACTTTATACGGGTCGACACGACCTTCCAGATAGAAGCAAAAATGACTGGGCAGGAGGTGAAGTCGGGTCGGCGGTTTGCGAAGTGGGTATTGCAGTCAGGCGAGGTCCGTTACCGGGATCAAAATGGGAACTTGATAGCCAACGCCGTGGGCCAGGTGGCACGCACGCCACGCGGGTCCGCCGGCAGCGGGGGTGTCGGCCACGGTGAAGAGGCTGGTGTCCATCGTTACACGGCCAACGAGATCGCGAACATCGAACGTCAGATTCTCTCAGAAACTCGCCGAGGGGATCAACCCCTCTATTGGGAAGACGTGAAAGTTGGCGCCGTGCTGCCTCCAGTTATCAAGGGTCCGCTCACCACCACTGACATCCTCGCCTGGTATGCGGCCTCCCAGGGCGCACTGCACTACGGCGGTGCCCATGGCGATGCAGTGCGCTATCGACAGCGCCACGCCGACTACCACATGAATCCGGATACCGGTGCCAAGGACTCAGCCGGGCGCGGGCACTTAGAGGTTGGCACTGGGAACGACGTGGGAATGGGCGGAGCCTACGACATCGGCCCGCAACGCATCGCCTGGGCCCAACACATGCTAACTAATTGGATTGGCGATCATGGCTTCCTCTGCAAGCTCGGCGTCTCGGTGCGTAGGCCGAATCTCGTGGGCGACACAATCTGGTGGCACGGCACGGTGACGGGGAAACGCGAGATTAACGTTGTCAAATTAGTCGATCTCTCGGTAACAGCAGTCAACCAGAAAAATGTGCAGTCCGCCATAGGCATGGCGACTGTCGTGCTGCCTTCTCGTGCCAAAGGACCGGTCAGCTTGCCACTAGCCCCAGAGACCATGGACCAAGCCTAATGCCCGGTGACACCCCGGATCGGCAGATCCCGCTTCACGGACTCAGCATCGCCGTCGTAGGCGGTAACCGATCAACCTATTACGCCGCTTATTGGCTGCGCCTTATGGGTTATAAATTCGACGACCAGTCATCGGATGCCGCCATCGTGATCACAGCCGGTGCAGTTGACCGTGAGAAAGCCAACGACCATCCGGACGCCAGTGCGTTGATCCGTCTTTGGGATTTCCAAGTCGGACAGGCTGGAACCGGAATCCATGCGAGTGCCGTAGCGGGGGTCTCCTCAACGATCGGATATCCAGACGGTCCAGGCGAACCCCTTCCAGCCGACATGCCCGAAAAATGGTGTGCTGGGTATGGCGTGATCCTGGCATTGGCCGAAGCCTGGCGTCGGAAAAGCGAAGGCGGAGGGCCGCGCTCTGTCTACGACCTATCAGCCGCCGATGTTATGCGGACCTTCTCGCTGCAGAATGCTGGAGACGAGGCCGAAATTGCACGGCGTTGGCGCCGGAATGGGAGGATTTGCGTCGAGCATGGCGGGATCTTCCCCATGGGATTTTACGCCTGCAGGGATGGATACGTCGCCATACTAGGCCGCTCACGACGGGACTGGCGCAATATTCGCGCCGCCATCGGCGATCCAGCATGGGCCCGTCTGCCCAAGTTCGAAGATCCTTTCATGCTGGCACGCGACAGTGCCGAGGCGGACCGCCTTTTGGAAGAGACGCTTAGCGCCTTCGATCGCGATGATCTGCTAGACCGAGGCCTCGCCGCAGAGGCCGTAATTGCGCCAGTCTATACCCAGGACGAGGCCGGTGCACGTGGCATCTTTCGGGAAGGATTACTTGGACCCAACGGCCCCGCCATGCCATTTCTTGCGACACCAATCTCTAGACGGCGGAAAAAAACGAGTGAACGGCGGCCCGCTATTCAACACGCGGGCATGCCCCTCTCCGGATTTCGCTGCGTTGAGTTGTGTTGGGTCTGGTCTGGCCCGATGGTCGGTCAGATTCTCGCCGATCTTGGGGCTGAGGTGATTAAGGTTGAGGCCCCTGGCCGGTTCGATCTCTACCGGACCCGCGGCCTCGAACACCTGCGCGGCAAAATGCATGAGAAGACGCGGATAGAATCCTCGATCTACTTCCACAGTCTGAACCGTAACAAGCTTGGACTGTCTCTAAACTTAAAGGCACCAACCGCATTGTTGGCGACGTGTGATCTCATCTCCCAATCCGATTTGGTGATTGAAAATTTTACCGTCGGCACCATGGAGCGTCTCGGCCTCGGCCCGGATGTCCTCGGCGAGGCAAACCCCTCCCTAGTCTCGCTCTCCATGAGCGGCCCCGGCAGAGGTTCGTCGGTCGAAGCCCTTCGGTCATACGGCTTGGTGTTAAGCGCGCTCGGCGGTGCGGAGTCGAAAATCTGCGATGAGAGTGGTTTTCTGGGCTCGCCGACGTTTTCGATCAGCGATCCGAATGCTGCTGTGTTCGCCACGATGGCTGCGTTAGCTGGCGCACTTAGGGCAAGGGGCACAGGCACCGGTTCGGCCATCGATATCTCGCAAATTGAAGCGGCGGCAACGTTGGCGGGAACGCCAGTACCGGAAGCAACACGTCACGAGACGGTCTTGGAGACCGCCGATGGTGCCTACGTCGCCGTGTCCGTACCGCTCAAAGCCTTCAAGAGCCTGGCGGCCACTCGGGCTGCGCTTTGCGCGCTCGACAAGGCTGCGGTGCGGGCGGAATGCTTGCGCGTTGGCGGTGAGATGGTCGAACTGGTCGAGCTCGACGTCTCAGACGCATCTCCCGCCTTCGCCGACTATTCAGGTTGGGTGCCCTCCAGCCACCCCTACACGGGTGAAGAAATGCTGGTCGCCGCCCCTTGGCGAATCGCCGGCGCCCGACCCGCCACCCGCAAACCGGCCCCTCTCTTGGGAGAGAGCAATGACTACGTGCTGCGCCAGATTCTTGAGCTCGACGAAGAAATGATATCGGCGTTGGAGAAACACGATGGGGAGACCGCCGCATGATCGAAATCATGGGCCACAAACCGCAGGCTACCAATCTGCGTGACTTGCTGATCCTGCGAGCAGCCTATGGCAGCAAGCCACTGCTAATCATTCGAGACGAGGTGCTGACCTATGCCGATGCCGATCGGCTGTCGAATCGGGTGGCAAACCGGCTCACCGAACACGGGATCGCCAAGGGCGATGTGGTCGCGACCTTTATGTATAATTCCATCGCGCAGGCGCTAATCTGGTTCGGATGTGCCAAAATCGGAGCGGTCTACGCACCCTTAAACGTGTCACTGGTTCGTGATGATCTCGCTTACAGCCTAAACGATACCGGGGCAAAACTTCTAGTCCTGGACGAGGAACTGGCCCTTCCCTACAACTCCGCCAAACCACTGCTAATCCTAGAACCACGGGTCCTGGTTCTAGGAGAGACAAGCGTGATAGAGGCTGGTGAAGCTCTCCCCTTCGAGGATCTGCTCGAAGGGGACGACTGCCTACCAAAAGTGGACGTCTTGGGCACCGATCCGATGTCCATAGTGTATACCGGCGGCAGTACCAATATGCCCAAAGGAGTGCTTGTCTCTCATCTCTACTATATCGGCGCTGCTATTAGGTATGCCGAGATCGCGGAAGCAAGCGACGAGGACGTGCATTTTGCTAACTCACACTTCTTCCATATAGGCGGCCAGCAGTTCGCTATTACTGGGCCGCTCTACAACGGCATGACTGGGGTGATGGAGAAATGGTTCAGCGCGTCTCGCTACTGGGAAGTGGCGCGAAGATACGGGGCGACGATCATCGATCCCATCGGCACCATGATGGCTGTGCTGCTGCGCCAGCCAGAATCAGAACTCGACCGCCAGCACAAAGTGCGCGTCGGCGTAGGTGTAGCTTCAGGTCAGGTGCGCGGCGAGATGCGTCGCACCTTCGAGAAACGCTTCGGCGCGCCGATGCTTGAGGTTTACGCCATGACCGAGGTCGGCGTGCTAATCTGCAGCGAGCGGATTGACGACCGTCGAGAGGGCTCGTCGGGCAAGCCTCACGGCTGGGCCGAGATTATGGTGGTCGATGAGCACGACAATCAGTTACCACCGAACACAGTAGGGGAGCTTATTCTACGACCCAGCCAGATCAATACTTATATGATTGAGTACGTCAACAAACCGGCAGAAACTCTAGCCGCTTGGCGTAACCTTTGGTACCACTCGGGCAACCTGGGGCGGATGGATGAGGAAGGCTACATCTACTTCGTCGGACGCCAGGCCCACTGGGTTCGTCGGCGCGGTGAGAACGTATCCGCCTTCGAAGTAGAAAAGGCGTTAACGGGACATCCCGCAGTGCTCGACTGCGCCATCGTTGGCGTGCCGTCAGATCTTGGTGACGAGGACATCAAGGCGTATGTCCAGATCGCCGAGGTTGCGGAG
>PBMU01000020.1 GCA_002722775.1 Rhodospirillaceae bacterium | reverse complement strand
GTGCACACCGCCCACATAAGGCATGAAGACGCGCGGCTTACCGGGAACGTTAGCGCCCATGTACCAAGAGTTCGCCTTCGGATAAAGGGTAGAGTCAGCCACGTCGTTGTTGTAGCTGACCCAGTCGTTCTGAGCTCCCTCTGTAGCCTCGATCCGCGCCTTGCCGTTTGATCGCATATGGGCCAGACATTCGGCGATCCAGTCTGCATGCATCTGGATAGACAGGATCATCTGGCTCTTTACGCCGGGACTCTGCGGGCCGGTGATCATAAACAAGTTCGGCAGACCAGCGATCATGATTCCTAGATAGGTGCGCGGTCCATCCGCCCACATCTCTTCGATAGAGGCACCACTCTCGACCCGGATGTCGATCTCCTTCATCGCCCCTGTCATGGCGTCGAAGCCAGTGGCAAAGATGATGGCATCCAGTTCATAATCCGCCGCCGTTGTACGAAGGCCTTTCGGCGTGATCGCTTGGATCGCCGTTGCCCGCACGTCAATCAAAGAAACGTGCGGCAGGTTGAAAGTCTCGTAGTAGTTAGTGTCTAAGATCAGCCGTTTAGTACCAATTGGATGGTTGTCTGGGCAAAGAATTTCGGCCGTCTTAGGGTCATTAACTGTGGCACGGATCTTCTTGCGCACGAACTCTGACGCTGTCTCGTTCGCCGCGTCATCAGTTAGGAGATCAGTATAGGAAAAGAGATAGCTAATTGAGCCACCCTCATCCCACTTTGCCTGGTATTGAGCGTGACGTTCCTCCTCGGTGACCTCCAACGCCTTTTTGGTTGGCGTCGGATATCCCGCAATACCAAACGGCGTGTCGAATGCCGCAGCCCGGCGTTCGCGATACTCCGCCTTGTGTCTGGATTCCTTAACTGGATCCAACGGCGCGTTCCTGGCCGGCAGGCTGAAATTCGCGGTCCGCTGGAAAACGGTCAGCTCCTTCGCTTGTGCCGCCAAGTGCGGGATCGACTGCACACCGGAAGACCCGGTGCCAATAATGCCGACCCGCTTACCCGTGAAGTCCACCCCCTCTTTTGGCCAAAGGCCGGTGTGGTACCAATCGCCCTCGAAGTTATCGATGCCAAGCACTTCCGGTTTCTTCGGCGTCGAGAGGTTGCCCGTAGCCATGATACAATATGGCGCCGTCACCGACTTGCCTGCCTCAGTGGTTAACGTCCAGAGCCCGCTCCCCTCGCTGAAGTTAGCCTTGATAATCCGGGTGTTAAGCTCCACGTCACGCATCAGGTCGAAACGTTGAGCGACGTGGTCGATGTAGCGCAGAATTTCAGGTTGCGTGCCATAACGCTCGGGCCACTTCCATTCTTGCTCCAGGTCGGGATCGAAGGAATACGAATATTCCATGCTTTCCACATCGCAGCGACACCCTGGATAGCGATTCCAGAACCACGTCCCGCCAATCCCATCACCCTGCTCAAAGACACGGATTCTGAGCCCTATCTGCCGCAACCGCCAGATCGAATAGAGTCCCGCGAGACCACCACCAACGATCAAGACATCGAAGTCGGCATGCACCCCGGCATGGCCCGTGGTTAAGGTGGCGTCGGGCATGCTTCTCTCCCTGATTAAAAACATTCCGCCGGCGACTAAAAACGGCACGACGGCAATATATCATCAATGATATGATCCGGTTTTTCTAGACGCAGGCATGTTCTTCCGTGAAAAAATCACCAACCTGAACAGCGATAATTCCTGGCATCTTAATCGCAGTACCGGTGACCTCATTAGCGAATATAGTAGGTATTTGTCGCGGGAATTTCTAAATCAATCGTGCTGCCGATATAGACCCGCACCGCCAACACAAACGAGACACCAAGAATGCGCAACCTTTTCGTTGATCAGCTCCAGCAGTTTCTCCCGGTTTAAGTCACCGGGTGTCTATTTAATGGTTTGAATGGGATCCCTTGTAAGCGGCCCTTTGAGCCTCGGTTGCCTCAGCCTGATACTTTGCCTTCCAGTCCTCATACCTCATCCCATAGACGATCTCACGGGCTTCCTCGTAGTCCAACTCCTCGCCTTTCTCTTCGGCAGCGGCCCGATACCATTTTGACAAGCAATTCCGGCAGAACCCAGCAAGGTTCATCAAATCAATATTCTGTACATCCTTGCGTTCATCCAGGTGCTCAACAAGCCGGCGGAACGCAGCGGCTTCCAGTTCCAAACGGGTCTGGGTGTCGAACTTCTCGGCGGGATTGCTCATCATCGGTCTCCAGTGATCACTTGTTGATGTCTATTTTGGCCCTTACTGCTGGATTGTAAACCGCCGCGCCAATCAAATACCCAGGGCACTCTCCCCTCGCGAGTTTCAGGTGACCTTGCGCTTATCCCAAGGACGCGCAGCCAGGACTTGTTCCAACGCATCACCGAAGCACTTAGCCCAGCGCTCAGCACCTGACTGAAACTCAATCCTGTCTTGGCGAAATTCAACCCCGATCGCCAGTAAATCGAGCGGTTCGACATGGTGGTCAACTGTGAAACCCGCCGGGTTACTCCCCGAATAGGGTTTATTATCGCCAACGTTGATCGTTGTGTCTCGTGCCAATACCTCGATCATCGGCGCTGCTAGGCGTTGGTCATCTTTCCAAAGGATCCCGATATCCCAGGGACGGAAGGTTCCCTCGATGACTGGAGTAAAGCTGTGCAGAGCTATAACGATCGGCGCGTAGTCGGACCCGCGTCCCCGAATCGCGTTAATACGGGCGCCGATCGCCTTATGATAGGGAGCAAATATCTCACGTTCACGCTCAGCCCGTTGACTGGCCATGAGATCGCAATTCGCCGGTACCACGGTGTAATCTGAAACCACCGGGATCGAGCCCGCTGTATCTGGATGACGGTTGCAGTCAATCACCAGACGTGAATAATTCGATGCTATCAGCGGCGCTTCGAAACGTTCGGAAAGGTCCCGGGCCACCGCGTCGATCCCGATGTCGTAAGCTACGTGGCGCCGCATTTCATGTTGGGCCACGCCGAGACCATCCAATGCTGCAGGCACCCTCGCTCCATTGTGATCGGAAGTGAACAAGATGTCCGAGACGCCATCAGTGTTGAGTTCGAAAAAGGGCGGTGGGTCGCTGGGCCCAAGAAGAGGCATGGGTTGCTCCAAGACGAGACGTGTCTGTTATTTATAATGTCTCAAACTGATAAGGAAGCACCAGGACGAGGTCAGATTAGAAAATTTTCATAATGGGTCACTCGGCGGGCTCGGAATGTAAGACTATCTACCTTACGACAATTCCGCACCTCATCTCGACCTTATCGAAAAGCCTATGATGGCGATGCTATCAGCGGAACCGATCCACCCGATACGGCAGCAAATTAAAGGATGCCGACTCACCCGAGACCAAATCAGCGAGCAGTCGGCCAGTTGTGGCTGCCTGGGTCAGGCCCAGGTGGCCATGCCCAAATCCATAGAATACGTTCTCGAATCTCTGGGATTTGGAAATCACGGGGATCGTGTCGGGCAGTGCGGGACGATGTCCGGACCATTCGCTAAGACCTTCCTCGACAGCCTTGCTTCTCAATCCTGGCAGGACGCGGCGCGCCTTAGTTAGTAGAACCCGCGAGCGGGCATGATTCGGCGCGGCCTCTAGACCTGACATCTCAACCGTACCAGCCAGCCGTAATCCCATCGACATTGGTGTAATGACAAAGTGTTCCTCGCCGATGATGAGCATCCGTCGTGGCCTGACCGGGGCGGCTGGAAGCGTCATGTGATACCCACGCTCGCTCTCTAGAGGGACCGTCTCACCAAACCAACTCGATATTCGGTGCGACCACGCGCCAGCACAGACGACCAATTTGTCAACAGGTCGCTCACCCGTATCCGTTTCAAGTGCCCAAGCACGGCTGTCCCTGGGCACGAACCCTGTCACTTCCGCACGAAGAATTTCACCCCCGTCACCAGCGAAGCACGCTGCGATGCCTGTTACGATACCATACGGGTCGAGCACATGGCTCCAATCGGGCATCAAGACACCACGGGCAAATCCGGAGCCTATTTCAGGCTCAAGCTGGCGGATCTCGTGTTCATCAAGTTCGTGAATTTCAATTCCACGCTCCCGCCGCAGGTTCCACGAGAATGTATCGTTTTGAAAAGCTACATCTGTCCGGTAGAGCGTCAAACTACCGTTGCGCTGGAGTTGATCCGACAGCCCAGCAGCATCCAAAATTGGAAGCCAGTCTTGATAGACCTGGACGTTCAAGGCATGCTGGGCATCCGCAATAGCCGCCACATTTTTGGGCGCAGCGGCCCGCCAAAACCGCCAGAGCCAGGGCATCAGACGGGGTAAATAGGCAGGACTAATTCGAAGCGGACCCTCCGGGTCAAGCAGCCAACCGGGCACCTTCCAGATCGTTCCCGGCAAGGACGTCGGCTGTGGATCAGTCACACCAAAGCCACCGGCATTGCCAAATGAGGTGGCCTTGCCAGGGCCAAATCGATCAATGACGGTGACTTGGTATCCTCGCCGCAAAAAGGTCAATGCCGTCACCATACCAATGATGCCAGCCCCGATCACTGTGACATGGGAAGTGTCTGACACTCGCAAAACACACTCTCAACTATTCCGCGGCAAGCCTCGGCCGCGCTGCGATCGCAGCATCAATAATGACCCCGACACGAGCCCGCTCCCGTCCTTCAAGAGAAAGACGCGGGGGACGCACAATCTCGGATCCGAGGCCAGTTTTCATCTGAGCGAATTTGATGTATTGGACCAACTTGGAGCAGCAGTCCAGGTGAAGAACCGGCATGAACCAGCGGTAGATGTCAACCGCTTCGGCGAACCGACCCTTTCGCGCCAACTCATACATTTGCACAGACTCCTCGGGAAACGCGTTGATTAAGCCAGCGACCCAGCCGGAAGCGCCCAGCATGACACTTTCCACGATCAAATCGTCAACGCCGCAGAACAATGTGTATCTATCGCCGCATTCATTGACCAAGTCAGTAAGCCGCCTAGGATCATCCGAACTTTCCTTGATTGCGACTATAGTCTCTACATCCGTCAATTCGGTGAACATCTCGGGCGTAGTGTCGACTCCGTACACGATTGGATTATTATAGACCATAATCGGCAGGTCCGAGGCGGCTGCAACCATTCGGAAATGATTTACCGTTTCACGCGGGTCAGCCTTATAGACCATGGCTGGCAACACCATCAGACCGTCGGCCCCTACCTTTTTCATTTCGCGAGCATAGCGTGCTGCACCCGACGAAGTGTACTCAGCTACCCCCGAGAGAATCTGCACCCGCCCCCGGCTCGCCGCCACCGCAGCCCGGACGACCTCAATTTTCTCATCCCAGTCGAGTGAGCAGTTTTCGCCCACGGTTCCCAGAACGATCATACCAGAGCACCCTGCTCCAATCAGGCGATCAATATGCCGGCCGGTCGCCTCGTAGTCGATTGAGTAATCTTCTCGCATCTGCGTCGTTACCGCCGGAAACACACCGTTCCAATTAGCCACCATAGCAACCTCCCTGTTCCCACGATCTTTCAAAGACTCACTTGGCGCGAAGTCCCTACATCAGCACTGGACCTTTTAGGAATTTACGTTGATATTGGGCTTATAAATCAAAATAAGCCGCCAACATTCCAGCTCGGCCACGGAAAACCTTAAACCTATTTGGCGATTGTAGTCACTGGAGTGTCTTTTTGTCATGTCCAACACTTATATTTTGGCCTTATGGGTCATCAAAAAGGGAAATTCGATAATTGAAATATATAATACTATATTATATTTTATGAAAATATCTTAATTATAAAATAATAATAATATTAGAGTTCTGAAAATTCAAATTCTGCGAATCAGACAAATTATTTGAATACTCAAGATACCGAAATTTCCATCCTAAACAATTCACTGTTTCAGGCCGGAAATATTCCGTAAAATGATAGCAACGAGTCTGCGAACCAATACATGGGCGATGCTTTCGTGAGTTTCTAATCTTAAGGTCTGCGGCCCCAACCTAGTCGTGTTGCCCACCCCAAGGCCCGGTCCTAATAATCCGCTGGTGAACGAGGGGATTAAGTACCTTGTCCGATTGAAAACTGCCGATGGGCAAGCGGCAAAACCGAAACGGTTATCTTGGCATACACCAGTCCACTGCAAACCACGCACTGCCATGGACATGACCCATCGAATCACAATAGTTTGCCGCCCGATCTCGATCGCAAATATTTAGGTCTGGAGAAACCGTTGACCGTAGAAGGTGAACCCGGCCACTTCGGTGATCGGCTAATTAATCGGATAAGAAACCTCGAGAATCCACTCTGCGTTGGCCTAGACCCGTTTCTCGACAAAATTCCGTCACTTTTCCGCCATGGCTCGATGACACCGCATGATGAACGCACGGTCCCGGCAGTGTGCGCATTCCTGAGTGCGGTTCTCGAACGAATCGGAGATAAAGTAGCGATTGTCAAACCCCAAGCCGCTCTTTTTGAGCGCTTGGGTTGGCGGGGCATGCAATTACTTGACAAGGTAATCCGGCAAGCAAGTAATCTCGGTCTCCTGGTACTGATGGATGCCAAGCGCGGCGATATTGGCTCGACAGCAACCGCCTATGCCGGCGCCTTTCTAACGGAGGATGCGCCGTTTCGGTCTGACGCGCTCACCATAAGTCCATTCCTCGGCCGCGACACCCTAACACCCTATCTCGACGCCGCGCGCGAGACCGGCGCAGGGGTCTTTGTATTAGTAAAGACCAGTAATCCGGGCTCCGGTGACTATCAGGACCTAGCGGTTGGAAATAGGACCTTGTCCGAGACCATCGCTCATTCATTGAAGGATCTTGCACAAGCGCATGTGGGGCCGGAAACAGGCTGGTCGTCTCTTGGCGTCGTCGTCGGAGCGACATATCCGAAACAAGCCGATGAGTTGCGCAAGATCCTACCCAAAAGTATTTTTCTGATTCCAGGATACGGCGCGCAAGGTGGCGACGCTGACGACGCTTTTCGTGCATTCGTTGCGGGACCCCGCGGGCTGGAGGGCGGTATAATTAACTCATCGCGCGGGATCCTCTTTCCAAAGAACTGTGAAACTACTGATGCGGCCAGTTGGGAAGCAAGCTTCGATTCCGGCCTCACTGCAACCATCGATAGCCTAGCAGAGGCCCGTGAACGACACCGCTAAACACTGAGAACTTGCAGTCTTGTTAACTAACTGATGGATCGGACCCATGAAGATCACCGCGATAGAGACTGTCCGGGTCGAGGAATTCCCAAATCTGCTCTGGACACTGGTCCACACCGACGAGGGACTAATAGGCCTGGGTGAGACCTTTTACGGACCAGGCTCAGCTGAAGCACATATTCACGGGATTATCTCTCCTTTGTTGCTGGGCCAGGACCCACGGCTCATATCACGCCATCACCACAAGCTGATTGGTTATGTTGGTTTCACCGGAGCAGGCGCGGAACAACGCGGACGTTCGGCAATCGATATAGCGCTCTGGGACATTTGGGGCCAATCGACGAATCAACCAGTCCACCAACTGCTTGGCGGAGCCGTGCGTGACGATATCCCGGTCTATAACACCTGCGCAGGCTATCGATATGTGCGTAAAGGCGATGGACAGGGCACTCACAATTTTGGTCTCGGCGTCAACGAAGGGCCATACGAGGACCTGGACGCTTTTCTGAACTGCGCCGACGAGCTCGCGCAATCATTACTGGAGATGGGCATTGAGGCCATGAAAATCTGGCCCTTCGACTATGCCGCGGAGATCTCAGGCGGGCAGCACATCTCTGCCGCTGATCTCGATAAAGCGCTGGAACCATTCTCCAAGATTCGCAGCGCAGTCGGTAACCGGATCGACGTTATGGCGGAGCTGCACTCTCTTTGGGACCGACCCAACGCTGTCAAGATCGCGCACGCGCTGGAACCCTACAATCCATATTGGGTGGAGGACCCGGTCTTCATGGATCATCTGGCCTCGCTAGGCGATGTAGCGACCTCGACTACCTGTCCGATCGCTGTCGGCGAGACCCGGGGCGGTATTGCCGACTTCCGCTATCTTCTTGAACTCGGGAGCCTATCTCAGTTGATCATGGATGTCGCTTGGGTCGGCGGCATCACCGAAGCCCGCAAAATCGCCCACATGGCCGAACCCTGGCACATCCCGGTCGCCTTCCACGACTGCACCGGACCAGTGACCCTGGCCGCCTCTACCCATTTAGCTCTCGCCAGCCGCAACTGCCACATCCAGGAGATGGTGCGCGCCTTCTATTACGGCTGGTACGGGGAACTCATGACGACGCTGCCGCCCGTGGAGAATGGGCGCATCCGAGCACCCGATGGCACCGGCCTAGGCGTTGCACTTCAACCCGACGTTTTTAAGCGCGCGGACTGTTCAGTGCAACGGAGCGAATAGGGCCTGAAAAAGGGCTAGGTCGCTTTTCGTAGTTATACTTAGTCACGCTGAAGTCCGGACATCAAGAGACGCACCGATTTGCGCCTCATGAAAAGCTCAAAATCAGGGTCATAAACGTGTTTGAATCAAATAGGTGTTTCACATCATATGTGTTGGGGGTAAAGCGCCTTGGATATATCCGGGCACCAAGCCCCTTAAAAGAACACTCGCCTCAAAGCATGAAACTCCGTCACCTTGACTTTGCAATCCCAATGCCCCCGAAGTAGACAGCCAGCCCACGCGGGACTTGTCGAAGGCACACGATGTTCGAACTTTGGATCCCTATTACAATTTTGGCGGCGTTCTCACAGAACGTCCGTTCGGCGCTGCAGAAGCATTTGAAGTCGCGGCTTAGCACCGGTGGAGCTACATATGTCCGCTTTTTTTATGCCGTTCCTCTAGCGTCCCTTTACGCCTATGGACTGCATACGGGTTTCGGGTTTTCCCTTCCCTATCCTAACCTGAAGTTCGCCTTCTACGGCACGCTTGGCGGCTTAACTCAGATCCTAGCGACGGCTCTGCTTGTTTATCTCTTCTCGTTCCGGAACTTTGCAGCCGGAACCACCTACTCCAAAACGGACACCATCCAAGCCGCTGTATTTGGCCTGGTTATCCTGGGAGACCCGTTGAGCACAGGCGCTATCATTGGGATTCTGGTAAGCCTTGTCGGTGTAATGGCGATTTCCATGGCACGTCAGGAATCCGGTTTAGCCAGCCTTTTCACCTCGCTCACCGAAAAAACCGCATTGATCGGAATTGCGTCGGGCGCGTTCTTCGGGATGTCTGCTGTATCCTACCGCGCAGCTGCTCTCTCGCTAGGGGGTGAGGGGTTTATAATGCAAGCCGCCTATACGCTCGCCTGCGTCACCCTTTTTCAAGCCCTAATAATGAGCATCTATCTAAGAATTCGCGAGCCTGGTCAAATCACCGCTGTGATCAAGAACTGGCGGATAGCAAGCCTCGTGGGCTTGAGTGGCATGATCGGATCGGCCTGTTGGTTCACCGCGATGACTATCCAGAACGTAGCCTATGTCCGGGCACTGGGACAGATCGAACTAGTCTTCACGTTCCTGGCTTCCTACCTGTTATTCAAGGAACGCAGCAACGCCAAAGAAATCTTGGGGATCCTGGCAGTGGTCGCCGGCATCTTAGTACTCCTGCTTTGGCGTTGACCCAAAATCCCCAGTCGCCGCAGTAAACCTAGAAAGGTTAGGGACGTAGAAATGGGCGACAGTTACTATGATAGCAATTGGCTTTTTGGGAACCGCCCCTGTTCAAGCTGATACCGCCTATCAGTTCAGTTTTAAACCGATTGAGGGCAAACCCCTCCCGCTCGCCAATTATAGGGACAAAGCGGTGCTGGTTGTTAACACTGCATTGCACTGCGACTTTGCCCAACAATATGTGAACCTGCAAAACCTATCGGAACGCTAACGTGAACGCGGCCTCATTGTACTCGGCGTACCGTCCAACGATTTTGACAAACAAGAGCCAGCCAGTGACGCCGAAATCAGGAAGTTCCGTGTAATCATTTTCAGCATCAACTTTCCAATGACGGGAAAACAAGAGGTTAACGGTGCCAACGTGCACCCATTCTACAAATGGGCCGCTAACGAATTCGGTATTGCGTCGAGAATACAATAGAACTTTCACAAGATCCTGCTTAACCCCGGCTGCACGGCTTTCGACTAGGTCGGCCCACCGCGAAGCCGGAGTCGGTAAACTAATCACCGCCTTGGAAAGGGTGTTGCCCAAATAAGGCCAGACCGGACAACCGAATTCCCTCCCCTATTCCCTAAAACGCCGGCCTGCTAGATTACCCAGATTAATTTTCGTCCGGGGATGGAGCCGTGAAGATTCTGATTGTCAATCCGAATACCTCTGAAATCGTTTTGGACGTCATCATGCGTTCGGCCGAGCGAGCCGCGCTCACTCGCACCGAATTATCCGGCATGCGATCACCCGGCGGGACGAGAAACATTGACAGCGCCTATGGCGACTACATGAGCGCACCGCATATGATCGAGGCTGTGCGACGGCGGATTGAGGCCGAGCCTTTCGACGGGGTCGTACTGGCTGGGTTCGGTAATGTTGGAATCGGGGCGCTGAAAGAGGTGTTAGACATCCCAGTGGTATCAATATCTGAAGCATCAATGGCACTCGCTTGTCTGCTCGGTCACCGTTTCAGTACGCTCACGATGCTCGAGCAGTTCATCCCATACCAGGAGGACATCATCCGCCTACATGGCTTCGAAGCAAAATGCGCATCGGTGCGCGCCATCAACATCAATGTCGAGAAAGCAGCAATCGATCGCGAACGAGCTCTTAGGGATCTAACCATACAAGTGAAGGCGATAGTCACCGAGGACAAAGCCGAGGTAGTGATTCTCGCTTGCGCCGGGCTTTGTGACTATGATCGCGAGTTGTCAAAATCCTCGGGCGTGCCTGTGATCGACCCGGTCGTCGCCGCTGTGCACACCGTGCAAACCTTGGTGTCTATGGGTCTCGCTCAATCCAAAGTCCGGAAATTTAAACACCCACCGCAGCCGATCACCGACTACCGGGGCGACCTTCTGGCCAACGCGACTGTATAAAGTAATTGTGCAGGCGTTGATCTCTAGATTCGTCACCTTGTAAGTGGTTGTCGATCGGACGGGTGCACATTTGTTCAGATTCGTTAGCCAAATAAAGAGCAGAGCGGAACGCCGCGGGATTTACAGTAAAACTCGTGGGTTCTGGCACTCCCTCCTTGATCCCAACACACATGGGCTGAAGGACAGTGACACTATGATACGAGGCTAGGCGCTGGCTGGTTGCAATGTTGGTTAAGTTGTTGGGACTGATGTCCCTGCTGGTGTTGAGATCACTTCTAGCGCTTGTCGGTGTGACAGTATAGACCATGATCAACAAAGTCTTCGAAGTCGTGACTGCCGCATTCCGCGTCCGGTTAGCGTGGATGAGTAAATGGCCATGACCGGACGAAATTGTTTAGGCGGAGCACGAGGATGACCAACGAAACCAAGCTGTTTAGTTCCGCTTTGAGTCAAGCACCCAAATGGCGGGAAAATGCCGAGGAGTTGGCCAGTTTAGTCGCTGGCACAGGAGGGAAACTGGGCATTCTGTACACTGGAGAAACCTTCGCAGAGAAACTCAGCGCGATGACCGTCTTCTTGAAAGAGCGAACCGAAGTCGAAGACTGGGTCGCGGCCTCAGGCTACGGCGTAATAGGAAATGACGCTGAATATTTCGGTGAGGCGGGCGCTGCCGCTTTGATCCTAAACTTGGATGTGAACGCTTACCGTTTGTTTGCCGGAGATAGCTCGGTCGGATCCACATTGGTGTCGGAACACTCTGCCTGGGTTGCCGAGGCCTCGATGCCTCTAGCGTTGACTCATGTGGATCCGCGCCATCCCGAAGCGGCGGGCGCGGTTCGGTCCTTTGCAAATTCCGGTGGCTTTCTGATCGGCGGGCTCACTGCTGCATCAGGCGAGACGCCACATCTGGCCAATGGTACCAGCGGGTGTATAAGCGGGGTCGCGTTTTCGCCGACCTCGATCGAGATTGCGACAGGCCTCAGCCAGGGCTGTACACCCCTTTCCAAGCCGCACGAAATAACCCAATGCCAAAATAACATTCTGATCGAACTCGATGGTCAGCCGGCACTCGACTTATTTAAGCAGGACATCGGCGCTGAACTCTCAGAAGATCTGCAAAGCTGCAGCGGATTGATCTTCGCCGCATTACCGGTGCCAGGCTCGGACACGGCGGATTATACGGTTCGCAATCTGGTCGGTATCGATGCCGACCAGAAATTAATCGCAATCGCCGCCTCGCTCGAGCCGGGCGACCAAATCTTATTCTGTCGGCGTGATCGAGAAAACGCCGTCAGAGACATGAGGCGCATGACCCTAGACCTAAAACGTCGGATCGAAAACAAGCCAATTCGGGGCGGGATCTATATTTCTTGCGCAGCTCGGGGACCAAATCAGTTCCAACAACCAGAACGCGAGACTGACATCATTCGCGAAATTTTGGGAGATTTTCCGATGATTGGGTTTTTCGCGAATGGCGAGATCAGTCGCGATCGTATCTATGCCTACACCGGAGTGCTGACGTTGTTTCTTTGAAACGCGCGGGCAAAGGTAGACCGGGTCGCGGTTAGCCGCAGAATACGGCTCCGCAAAGCTAACGCTGGTTCGATCACAACCGCGCGGGCGAGCGCCAATTCGGCAACGTCACGCTCCTCACGCTTCCATGACGGCCGAGCGAGATCGATGTATGCCTCTCCCATATTGGGTTGGATCACAATGGCTCGACGGGCAAAACGGTTCGAAATTCCGAGCATCCGGCACACAAGGGTGATCCGGGCATTCGCACAAAGAATTTCCGGATCATCCGGTCGCAGAACTTGGAGGCGCGAACACCAACTATAGGCGACCTCATGACATCGTCGTTGTGACAGAATGCTCGCCATCGCCTTAACCGCGGTGTCACCGTTCGGTCGTTCGACCAAAAGTCGACGAGCTACCGGCTCGGCGCGGCTCAGCAACCCTCGATTCAACAACCCAAAAAGGTGAGCCTGGAGATCAACGAAGGTCAGGGGTAAGACGCACTTCATTCGCTCGTGCACCGCCTCGGCATCACAATAGTCTTTGCCGTTCGTGGCGATCAGCGCGATCATACCCAACGCTGTATGATTGCTAGGATCAAGCGCAACCATTCTTCGAGCTGCAATACGTGCATCCTTCAAATTTCGAATACGGTAAGCAGTATTCATGGCGAGTTTATGTAAACGGTCGTCGTCCGGTCTCATCCAAGATGACTGACGAAGCAATCGACTGACCACTGGTGGAGCTTTCATATGGGCCATCGCGCGAGTGAATTCGCGGCTCCCATCGGTCCAATTTGGCCAGACGATGAGTATTCGTCGGAGTACCTGAACCGCTTCCGCCCAGCGCTGCCCAAACAACAGTTCATTGGCCCGCTTTATCAAAGGCGCAAGATCGATCCTGTTCATGTAGCGAGCTCCGAAAGCCCACAGAGCAGCAGGTCCGGGCCGGCCGCACACACCTTCGCACATCCGACTAGCCCCAAACTCCTGCGAAAGCCATTTACCATACCGGCGACTGCGATTGGGTTGAAACGGTCGGGGTCGATTTTACCATCCGTAGGATCCACCATTCGCACCTTGGCAAATTTGCCAAGCACATTTGCTTCTACCGGTTTGACGTCGAGCCCATCCAGAGCCTCAGCAACAATCTGGGAACATAAACGGCTGGGCTGGTAGTGCACGTGCCGGCTCAACCTTTCAAGCATCTCGTTCCGCCTAGGAGAAATCCGATCATCTCCCCGCGCGAAGGCCTCGATCGTCTCGATCGCAGAAGGGATATCCGTAGCGATGGGATTAACCAGATTGGACAGATTAATCCAGTGCCAGGGATTATCGTCGACGACTATACTAAGTGCCGGCGTGCCGAGCAAAAGTGCCTCGACCCCCGTCGTGCATCCTGGATGAACCAAAATAGAGGCAGCGGCCGTCCAAGCGAGGTGACCCCCCTCACGGATAATTTGCACGCCCTGCCAATCATCAAAGACCTCATGCCAGACGTCCAGATCTTCGGTAGGGTGCGGGCGAATGATAACAGGCCAGGGTAGGCGGTCACAAAGTCCTGACATCAGCTCACCCACAGCCGACACGTTCACCTTTTCCCAAGCACACCAGGTAAAGAAATCCTGAATGTCTTGATCGTCCCTCTGGTTCACCAGGCCCACCCTGACACATGAATCGAAGCCTCCCAGCGCGTCGTCTCCACGCGGGTTGATAGTCGAGAAGTTGGTATTTACGAGCATGAACTCGCCGTGTTCTGCGCAGATCGCGTCAGCCTGGGTGCGCAAGTCACCCGCAAATTCCTCCCGCAAGAGATCGGTCCTCGGATTACCGGTGACGCTTATCCGGTCGGTTACACTAGGAAACTCCCGACCAATGCAATCGGCCTCAAAAAGACCATTCGCAAGGAACAAGTCACAGTAACGGGCAATCCTTTCGTCGAAACAGCGGAGCACTTCGCGACAATCCGAGATTCCGAGCGCCTCTTCCTCGATCGACGCGACGATATGCCCGTGAGCCTTGGCCTCGCGCATTTGTACGGCTTGCGCCTTGTTGTTTCCCTTGAAAAACATTAGGCCCTGAGGCATGGCTTCCCAATTTTGCCAAACGGTCCACTGCGGTACAAACACCACGTTGAAGCCGCATTCAATTGCAATCGCGGCCAAAAGTGAGCGACTCGAAAGTTCCCGGTCATCTTCCTCGATCAGCATATACAATAGGCGCTGAGCCATGACCCTTAACTCCGCATCAAACGGCCAATGGTGACACGTTCGTGATCATTGGCCGCCAGGCCAGCGGCGGCGTGCCGGGCCAAGATTGACGTCAACGCGGGACTGGTTCCATATCGCGCTGCTATTCCACACGCAAGCGGCCTTAGACCCTCACCGCACTAAAAGGAGATCAGACACCATGACCACCCTGCCAGTCCATGATGTTTACGCGATCCGCTATGCGGAACAGAAGGAGCGACCGGAGGGCTCCACCTTCCTTGGCGGCAATCCAGCCACGATGATCCGCGGCCTGGATTTCTTTACCTATCTCATCAAGGGACCGGCCGGCACTTTCGTAGTTGACACCGGATTTAACTCGGATCTCTCCGGTGAAGGAAGTCGAAATTTTCTGATTGAACCCAGGGACGTCCTTTCACGCCTTGGGATCGAACGCAAGTCTGTGAAAAATGTGCTTCTGACACACGCGCATTTCGACCACGTCGGCAATCTAGACGATTTTCCCAACGCGCATTTTTCGATCCATGCCGAGGAAATGTATTCGATCACCGGGCCCGATATGACGTACGGGCCTTTCATGGTCGCCTACCATGCCCGCGACACTAAGAAACTCGTAGAGTTACTTTATGAGGAACGACTATCTTTCTACGAAGACAAGGTATGCTCAGTCGCACCGGGCATCGAATTCCATTTGATCGGCGGACACTCGCGCGGGCAGATGGCACTGCGCGTTCATACTAGGCGTGGTTGGATTCTACTCGCCTCCGACGCCGTTCACTTATATGAGGAGGTTAAGACAGAGCGGCCTTTCTCGATCTTCTACGATCTCAAGGTGATGATCGACGGGTATCGGATCTGCAACGAACTCGCCGGTGGCTTGGACCGACTCATTTCGGGCCATGACCCGAAGGTCACCGACTGGTACCCAGCCCTTGCGCCGGAGTTTGCAGGAGTGGTTTTGGATTTGGGTGAACCCCCGAAAATATAAGCGCCGAGGGTACAGCATGCATCCTAACCCAAAGCCCGCAAGTCCTCTCGACGGATCTTGCCGCTGACCGTAACCGGCATTTCATCCAGGAAAGCGATTTCACGCGGATATTGATACGCAGCCAGGCGCCTTCGTACGAAAGATTGTAAGCTGTGCGCGAGAGAATCTGATCCTTCGACACCCTCAGAAGTCACTACGAAGGCCTTTATAATCTCGCCGCGACTTGCATCCGGTTTCCCCACGACCCCCACAAGCGCCACGTCCGGATGACGCATCAGGCAAGTTTCGATTTCCACCGGTCCGATACGATAACCGCTTGTATTGATCACATCGTCCACCCGACCACGGAACGCGATGTAACCGTCTTGGTCCTTCACGCCAAGGTCGCCGGTCAGACACCAATTACCGATGAACTTCTCGGCCGTAGCCTTAGGGCTATGCCAATATTCCAGGAACATAACGGGGTTCGGGCGGCGAACCGCGATCTGACCCTGTTCGCCAGGGCCAACTACCTGTCCGTTATCTCCGACGATCTCAACCACATGACCGGGTGAAGCTTTGCCGATCGCACCGGCCCTTGGAGACATCACCTCTGCATTGCTGGTAACCACCACATTGGCCTCGGTTTGACCGTAAATCTCATTAATCGAAAGCCCGAAAACCGATCGACCCCACTCCAGCAGTTCAGTGCCCATCGGCTCGCCCCCGGTGCAGAGACTTCGGAGCACAACGCCCCGCGCTGGTTCACTTCTAGATTGGCGCATCAGCTTAAGCGCTGTCGGCGTGATAAGAGAATTGCGCACACCGTGGCGCGCCATCAGGTCGAACGCCGCCTCTGCTTCGAACTTCGCAAAACGGCGCGCTAACACTGGAACACCGTGATAAAAGCCGGGCAGGATCACGTCTAACAAGCCGGCCACCCAGGACCAGTCGGCGGGACTCCAGTACAAATCGCCGGGTTTTGGAAAATAACCAAGACAGAATTCCATCCCCGGCAAGTGACCAAGTAAGACCTGATGCGCGTGCAATACCCCCCTCGGTAGGCCAGTTGTACCGGACGTATAAATCAAAACAGCAGGATCCGTAGCCGCAGTATCTGCGGTATCAAAATGATCAGATCCTTTCAAAAGTGTTTCCATGAGATCTAGTTCACCGCCCGGCCCATTACCCCCAGTCGACAGGATTGCGCGCAAAGTCCCAATATCATCGACCACGGCCGCAATAGCAGCCGCTCCCTCAGCGTCCGTCACCACCAGGCTGGTGGCCGAATCGACGAGACGGTGGGACAAACCCTCCGGGCCAAACAGTGGGGAAAGTGGGACCGAGATCGCTCCTAGCTTGTAGGCAGCAAGATGGGCGACCAAGCATTCCACTCCCTGGCTTAGCACAACTGCTATTCGATCACCTGAAGAGATCCCAAGCGCCGCGTATGCATTGGCGAGCCGGTTCGCGAGTTGGCGGATCTCCCGATATCGATACCGCGTAACGGTTCCCATTTCGTCCTCAACGATCAGGCCAACCTGGTCTGGGCGCCACGCGGCTTGCCGATCGCAGGTGATATTTGCGATGTTTAAACGATCGGGGATCGACCAACGAAAATCCCGGTAGCAGGCCTCGTAACTCTCTCGTTCCGGAATGAGGCTCATCACAGTCACCTCTCAGACGCCGACAGCGACCCCATCCCGCCGCGGATCAGCAGTCCCGGCCAACGCCCCGGTCGCGGGGTCGCGCGAGACGGCTTGCATGCCGCCACACTGCATAGTGTAGGGCCCGCCGGGTTCAATCTCATGACCGCGTCCGCGGAGTGCCTCCACGACGGAAGAGGCGACCCGTTCTTCCAGCACGACACGGCGTCCATCGAATAGACGCGCCCTAGGAGCCTCAATTGCCTGGCGCAGGTTCAAGCCAAAATCCAAATAGTGGACCATAGCTTGAGTCTGGGTCTGCATTATCCCGTAGCTTCCAGGCGTACCAAGTGCAAGAACCGGCTGCCCATTCCGCGTCGAAATTGAGGGTGTCAAACACATTGCCCACCGCTTGCCGCCCAACAGCCGGTTCGGTGAGGCTGGGTTCAAATCACCCCAGTTAAGGAAGTTGTTCATACAGACCCCGGTATCCGGAATAACCACGGTCGACCCCCAGGGTGAACCGTGGCTCTGGGTAAGGCAAACCATATTGCCGTGTTTGTCGGCGACCGAGACCGATGTGGTGTGCGAACGTCCTTCGGCGACATGTGGAGGCAGCGGATCGCCAAACTGCTCGGTTCGTGCGGTAATCGGTTCCGGATCGCGCACGCGACGGCGCATCGGCTCGACGTTTTCTTCAGCAAGCAATGCTTCGATATCAACGACGGGGCGATTGTTGTTGTTGATCCGCTTCTCTGCAGCAACCCGGATGGCGCGTAACACGGTATCCAGATGATCAACACCGACGTGATCCATTTCTCCCAGATCGAATCCGTCAAGAATCCGCAACGTCAACGGGAACTGAAAGGACTCCGCGGGCGGTGGAGTGGTGTACACCAGCAAGTCCCTATATCCGGCCGCAAAAGGCACTTGCCATGCGGGTTTGACCGCCTCCAGGTCCTCCATAGAAAGACACCCGCCCAGCTCAGCGATATGATCCACCATCGCCTGGCCAAGGGCCCCACCATGCAAGTGTCTCGCCCCCTCGGATGCTATCGCCTCCAGAGTGTCGGCAAGTCTCGGCTGGAGCAGGATCCAACCGGATGTGCATTCACCGTCAACTGGAAGGTAGACTTTTGCCCATTCTGGCGTCACAGCGCGCTTTTTGGTGTCGGTCGCCATCGCGGCATACAAGGCGGAAACGGGGAAGCCGTCACGTGCATGTCGAATCGCAGGGGCGAGCACCTCGGCCAACGACATCGTCCCATAGGTATCGAGCATTGTGCACCAACCGGCGAGATTCCCCGGAGCTCCGCTCGCCATAGGGCCCGTGTTAACCGCCTCGCGCTCTAGTCCCGCGGAATCGAATAGTTTGGGCACTGGGGTAATGAAATCAAGACAGCGCATCCGTTGATCAGCGGCCGACCAGACGGTGGCACCACCTTGTCCCGCAAGACCTGACATGAATGGTTCGACCACATTCAGAGTCGCAGTAATCGCAATTACAGCATCAAAGGCATTGCCGCCATTTCGCAACATTTCTGCGCCCGCTGCCGAAGCAAGGGGGTGAGCGGACGCTGCCATGCCGCCAACCGCGCGGACGGGTGAATGGGTCAAGGACATGAAGGGCTCCCGGCGGCTTTCGGACTGGTTTCAATAACAGGATAAGACGCCCTCGCCATCGCAGCAATGCAGTAGCCGACCGGTCCTTCATTTTTGTTCTGTAACGTGCCGCAGATATTTGACGCTCACCTAGCAAAGAAAAGGCTAAAGGATACATCCCGGAATTCAATCTATTGATCGGCGGGAATGCCTGGTATTTTGCGCATGTTAGTCGCTAAAAAGGTTTAAAGGCGCGAACGGAGACCATCGACATTGTCGGTGGCGAGAACCGACAATTGGATTTCCTAAAGATTGCACCGGTGGACGGGACCCGGCTCTTGTCACCACTTCTTCTACGCCGAATGGGCGAAGCTTTTCGGAAATAGTGACGTTGCTTGCTAAAAGAAAACAGCGGCCTCAAGACTCAGTCCAGCGTGATTACATAAACTCTGCAGAACGCGGTCCGTAAAATCAGACTCTGAGCAAACATCCTGGAGGACAATAATGCCAAAGTACCGAGACAGCTGCCATTGTGGAGACGTTCGCAAGGGTTAGCGAGAGTCGCCGGAACGACCAGTATGGACTAGCGAGCCTCTAGCTTATCGCGCTCGGAATATCAGTAATTAGCATAGACCCTGGCGTATGGGTTACCACTACCGGAATACCAGCCGCATGAACAACGTTCTGCGGTGTGACGCCACACGCCCAAAACACCGGGATCTCCCCGTCGCGAAACTCCGTAGGCTCACCCCAATCCGGATCGTCAAGATCCGTGATGCCTATGGTCGCTGGGTCACCAATATGCACGGGCATTCCGTGGGTATGCGGGTAGCGCGCGGTAACTGCCGAGGCCCGGATCGCGTCCTCCATCGACATAGGTCTCATCGAGACAACCATGGTTCCCCGGAACGGCCCCGCTGGCTGGAGTTCTATCGAGGTCTTATACATCGGCACCACACGGTCAATTTCCATGTGCCGCATAGGAACTCGAGCCTGCATCAAGGCCTCCTCAAAGGAGAACGAGCAACCGAGTATGAAAGCAACCGAGTCCTCACGCCAGAAATCGGTGATCTCGACCACGGACTCAGTGAACTTTCCGTCACGGTAAATGTTATAGCTTGGTACGTCAGTGCGGATATCAATGTCTTCACCGAGCGTGCGCAACGTCGGGTCACCGGTGTCGGAAATGCCGACGATCGGGCACGGCTTTGGATTGCGCTGGCAGAACCTGGCGAAGGCCAGTGCATGGCACTCCGGAATGATTGCCAAATTGCCCTGAGTAAAGCCATTCGCCATGTTCGCAGTGGTCCCACGATAAGCGCCAGAACGGAAGATGCCACGCAGCCTTGCCGGACTGGCTGTCGCGATATCAAAGGCAAAGGGGTTTTCCGTCGATGAGTCGAGCTGTTCTATGGCCATTAATGCCTCCCAGAGTGTCGTCCAAGGATCCGCCAGTTTATATGATCATGAACGCTCGTAACGGTCAAAGACTGCGGGGGCGCAGTTGTAGAAAAATCGCCGCGAAGCCCCCACCCAGGACGGAGACTGCAAAGAAGGCAGTGAGGATCGCGAGCGGCGGCGTCATAAACTCAAGAAACTGGAGCGCTATAAGGCAGAATGCCACGTAGAGTGCCAACCCCTTTCGGGCGGCCCCGTAGGTCCGGGCGACGAAATCGAGCCCGTAGTAGCCATTCAGCATCCAACCGGTGGTCAAGAGCAAAGTTGGAAAGCTGATTAACAAGCCGGCAGCTTCTGCGCCAATCATCGGCGCGGCGGTCGCGATCGCGGCAACGAGCGAACCTGCTATTAGTCCTCGTACTATCAAATAGCGCCACCCGGCAGGTATTGCCACCTCGGCTAAGGCACTGGTCGCCTTTCTTTGAAACACCACCGCAAAAACTGCGCCTATGAAGACGAAACCCACTGCGTCCAACACATCGAGATCACGATTAGAGATGAACCAGGCCGCGGCAGTCCAACCAACGAGGCCAATCACTAGCGCCATGTAAAAGTTCCGCCAACGGGTCACCTGTACTAAAAGCGTAAGATAAACAAGTACCGCCCCGGCACCGGCCATGCTGTAGACCACGCCATCAACCACAAACTGGCGGTCGAGGACGAGCGCGATGAAGAACAGTCCGGGTCCGGCATTAATCGGAATCGCAATAAGAACGCCGGTCAGTACCGGCCCTGCATGGCGCGCTATACGGCCCGTCACGATGATAATACCCGCCGCCGCCAGAATCTTCCAGGCGAGCGATATAGCGGCGTATAATGTAGGATCATCGAACATGAGTGTGTTCTAAACTAGTCATGGTCCATTTGGCGTTCCGAATGTGGTCGCCCAAATACCCATTACGCAAAGACACACAGCGTATCCACACCACCACCCGCCGGGTTGGACCAAGTCGATAGAGACAAAGCAGAATTTTCAGGCTGTTGTTGGAAAAGACAAGCGGCAAAACTCCCGCGCAAGAAACGTATCATTCAATATTCTGCCAGGAAATTTAGAAGCACGTCGCAGAACTCCGCGCGCGCCTTTCGACCCGTCACTACGTGCGCAGCCTCTGGCATCCAGTGACCCCTCGCTCCTGGAATCCCTTGCTCAACCGGGATGGTAAGCCTTGGCGCAGTGATAAAATCCAGTCCGTTGTGCATGACTAGTGTCGGAGCGGTGATGCTCTCCAAGCGGTCGAGCGTATTATGGGACAATCCTGCTTCGGATAAACGTTCGTGGGTTTCAATATGACCGTTAAGGTCTCGCCAACCACCGTCGGGACCGAGCAGGCTGTCTTTGCGCGTGGAATAGAACTTGGGATCAAAGGCCTCCATCACCACCATGCGCTGGAATGCCTCGAAGCCCATCATCCGGTGCAGGTCGAGCCAAAGATTTAATTGATCAATGAACTTAGTGTCCGGTCGCGACCAGGTTCCCGTGTTCACAAGGCTTCGGACCAGATTGGGTCGCTGGATCGCAATCTCTTGGAAGATACAGGCACCGATCCCGATAATGCCAACGAAATGCGCGCGTTCTATGCCTAGATGATTGACCAGAGCGATTACGTCGTCGGCGTAGAGTTTGGTGGTTGACGGCACCGCGAAGTTGTCAGTCGACTGGCCAATTCCTCGGTGATCGAAAATCACAACGCGGTAGTGGTCGACCAAACCACGCGGTAAATGGCCGGCATCGCCGTGGCAGAACGTCCCCCATCCGCCGGAACAGATCAACGGTTCACCTTCCCCGTGAACCTCGTAGTACATGTCATGATCGTTGATGCGCAAAACCGGCATAGCCGACTCCTATTCAAGTATCGAGGATTTTCTCAATTGCGGCAGCGATACCAACTAGGTCCGCATCGCGGCCAATCCCCGCCATTACCTGCAAGCCCACCGGGCGGGCGCTCTCTGCGACAAGAATCGGCAACGACACGCTCGGGCAACCCGCGAAATTAGCCGGGGCGGTGAAATCGGCCTGGGTCACCGGCACTTCATCGTCGAAAGGGAAGGCCATCTGCGGACCTGTCAGGCTGATGATTGCGTCGGCCTCGTCCAAGATCTCCGAGAATACTCTACCCACGCGGGCCAACGAGCGCTTCGCCTTTACGTAACGCGCCGCTGGCAGACGCGCGCCGAAATCCAACATAGATCGGAATTCGGGCGAAAAAGCGTCGGAGCAAGCCTCCATCATGCTTTCATGTGCCACCATTGCCTCGACTTCGGAGACCATAAAGCCAACCCGACGCGCTGCGGAGGGATCGAAGTCGGACAACTTCATGGGCCGAATTGTCGCACCCGCAAATCGAAGACGGGCTAGCGCTTCTTGATAGATATTCCACGCGTTGGGCTCAACATCAGCGCCATCGAAGTTCTCCAATGTAGCGAGCACTATCTCTTCCAAATCGATGCGCTCAATCGGTAAATCGATCAGCATAGCAGTATCCTCGACCGTGCGCGTCATTGGGCCAACTGTGTCGAGTTCTGTCACCAGAGGAGCCACACCACTAATTGGCCAGTATCCGCGAGACGGCTTAAAGCCGACGATACCGCAATAGGCCGCCGGTACGCGGACCGAACCCATTGTATCTGTGCCGAGCGCGCCAGGGCATAGCCGGGCCGCGACGGCTGCGCCCGATCCGCCGCTACTGCCACCTGGCGTGTGTCCGGGAACTGCCGGGTTCTCAGTGCGCCCGTGATGCGGATTGTCGGTTGTCGCGCCCAAGGCACCCTCGTGCATATTAGTCTTACCGATCAGCACAATGCCTCGCTCACGCAGCAGCGTGACAACGCCCGCATCCTGCGACGGCATCCACGACGTACCCAGCCCATTTGTGGTTGGAAGACCGATCACATCGATATTGTCCTTCAAAGCGATGGGAACTCCGTCGAGTGGTGACAATGGGCTGCACTCAGCCCGGCGTAAGTCACTCAAATCAGCTTCGGCTCGCGCCATGTCACCGTCGACGTGGATGAAGGCATTCAACATTTTTCCTTCGCCCCCGATCCGTTGGAGGCAGGCATCAACCAACGCGCGCGAGTTTAGCTCGCCACAAGCGAGCAAACGCGCGCACTCTGAAATTCCAAGATCCGCGGGATTTCGGTCGAACGTCGGCACAGAGAGCGGTTCCCATGGGGCAACAGAGAGGTTAGTCCCTGTATGCACTAAAGCACCCAACCTGTCGAATAAAGCCAGCTTGGTGCTAAGCTTCAAGTGTCAAAGAGACGGAAAGAAACCATGACCAATCGCATTGAGATCGACATTACGCGGGTTCGGCCATTCGCCGAGAGAATGACCTATGAGGCGACCGGAACCTACGAAAGGCTCGACGGTTGGGCACATTACAAGGTTGACCCCAACGACCACGCGCAGGCTGGGATTATCGATTTAGACAAGGCGCCCCAAGATTCGGACGGGCTAGTCGAATTCGCCGCCGAGATCTCCATCCTTCGCCCCACAGACCCAGGACGCGGTAACCAGCGGATTTTTTTCGATTACGGTAACCGGGGTAACAAACGGGTGCTGCAATACTTCAACGACGCACCAGCCTGCAATGATCCGATCTCCGCACTTCACGCCGGCAACGGTTACCTCCTTCGGCGTGGCTATTCCATCGTCTGGGGCGCCTGGCAGGGTGATCTCTGGCCAGGCAGCGGACGTATGACCATGTGCCTTCCTGTGGCAACCCTGGGCGACGCACCGCTCACCGGCTCCGTTCGTACTGAGTTCATCGCCACCCAGCACGGCCAGACCACTTTCCCTCTTTCCGGCTGGACCTCGACCCGAAGTCACCCCACGGTCTCTCGCGATACCAGCCAAGCTGAGCTCACCCGACGGCGCTATCCCGAAGACGAGCGCGAGCCGGTGCCACCTGAAGACTGGTGCTTCGCCCGTATCGAGGGTGGGCCAGGAATGGATTTCCAGGGCGCCGAGACCGCCCTGATAACCTCGGACACCCACGTACATATTCCCAGCGGTTTCGAGCCTGGCTGGATCTACGAACTAGTGTACACCGGGCGCGATCCGTTGGTCATGGCGCTTGGTCACGTCGCAATACGGGATCTTGTAAGTTTTCTAAAATATGATCACACCGACGCGAATCCGTTGGCGCTCCACAGCATCGAGAAGGCTTATTGCTTCGGCCGTTCGCAGACCGGTCGATGCATCCGCGATGCGCTCTATCGCGGCTTCAACTCTGACGCGAAAGGCCGAAAGGTCTTTGACGGCGTTATGACCCACGTGGCGGGAGCTGGACGCATGTGCCTCAACCACCGGTTCTGTAATGCAGTTGTCCCAGCCGGTCAGCAATACGAGGACCATGATAACATCGCCGACAGCTTTCCCTTTGCTTATAGCCAAACAACAGACCATTTGACCGGCCTCAACGACTCGATCCTTAAACGGCCGAAGACGGATCCGTTGGTAATCCACACCCAGACAGCAACCGAATACTGGCAGCGTCGAGGATCGCTAGTACACACCAACAGCCAAGGCAACGACATTGCACTCCCAGAGAATGTCCGGATCTATTTTTGGTCCAGTATCCACCATACGAGTGATCCCAACCAGGGTGCTCCGACCTTCGGTAACTGCCAGAACCTCAACAACGTGGCGCAGAGCTCAATGCTTTTCCGCGCCATGCTTGACGCACTAGACGGATGGGCGACGGATGCCATACCGCCACCCGAGAGCCGCTACCCCAAGCGCGCGGACGGCACGCTGGTTACGATGGACCAGTGGCGAGCGATGTTCCCGGCAATTCCGGGGGCCTCGACGCCGTGGGGACCAAACCGCCTACCACTCTATGATCATGGTCCCAACGCCCGTGATGGCGTGCAAACAAAAGTTCCTCCCGAGATCACCGATGCCCAAGGATATCCAATTCTAGTTCCGGCAGTCGACAACGATGGCAATGACATTGCCGGGGTGCGAGTGCCAATGGTTGCGGCTCCATTGGCTACCTATGCAGGCTGGAACGTGCGTACACGACTGTTCGGTGAAGGTGCAATGCACGAGTTTACCGGTAGTACTTTTCCGTTGCCTGAGACTGAGGGCGTGCGTCGCGCGACCGGCGATCCGAGACACTCAATCGAGAAGCGCTATGGTGATGCGAATGGGTATATCGCCGCTATAGAGGTTGCTGCGCAGGAATTGATTGCCACCGGGCTTATGCTGGAAGAGGACCTAGAGCGCGTGATGGCCCGCGCAAAAAACTGGAGTGCGCCATTGCACGACATAAGGCTTTAATGATTAAGGATCCTCAACGCTGTGCAATCTGCACGCTACGTGGATCAGAAATTAGAACAAGGGTCGTGCCAACTCGAACCCTCATCACCAGATCCATATCGGCGTCAATTATTCCGCATAACTAAGTTACCGAGGCTATTCGCCTGCGGTGCTAAAACTAATGACATGTAATATATAGTTTAGTTCAAATCCCATTGCCATGGCGGATCAAGTTTGGGACTTCCGAGCCGTGGAAAACGGCGTAACCCAACGAGACCGCCTTACGCTTTTCAGTGTATCGCTCGGAGAGGGCCGGTAGAGCGTGAAACGGCACACTCGCATGGGCGTGGTGTTCCGCATGGTAAGGCATGTTCCAAGCAAGCCAACGCACAAACGGATTTGAAACCGTTGAGCGAGTGTTAACCCACTTGTCCGCAACGGAAGGGCAACCCCAGTGTTCAGCCAGCAGATAGGCCCGCAGGAACGGTTGACCAAGAAGCGCTGGATAGAACCAAAGCCAAAGGGCCCAATCCTTCCCAAACCCGATAGAGAGACCCGCGAGCACGGCGTAGAAAGCTACAAACCAACGGGCTTCTGCGACGACGCTAGCGCGGCGGGACACCGGAACGTAGGCGAGTTCGATCTGCCCCAGCGAGCGGCGCATAAGTCCCCCAACAGTGCGACGCCAATATTCGAGACCACTCAATACACAAATGTAGCCCGCCCAACTTGTTGGCTTTGGAGTCAACAATTCCGGATCATCGCCTGGTATCTGTGTGTGGCGGTGATGTGCGAAGTGAAAATAGCGAAAAAATCGGGGCGGCAGGACAATCACTGTTCCACCTATAACACCAGCTAACCAATTGAGCCAAGGGGTGCGGAACGCGGTGCGATGAACGCTCTCATGTAACGGACAAAATAGGAAAGTCACGACGATGCCATGCAAAATCAGAGCGGGTGCCACCAGAATCGTTCCGCGTGCTGTCATCACTGCGGTTCCGGTAATCACCGCAACCACAACGTGCGATGCAAGTCGCAATAGACCTGGTCCATCTCGCTTCAGGGTGAAAGCGCGAAGTTCTTCCGAAGAAAGGTCAAGGGGGTCCGCGTCCATTGCTTTACTGTGCCCGGATCAAGCCTAGTCGGCAAGGTGGTTGCACGCAGCAATTCCTGCCGCGAGTACCGGGCAAGTCCTGCCGCAAACGAGTACACTTTCATGATACCACCCTGCAGCTAGCACGGTCTGGGAAATGCGGACATCATGATTTTTTCCCTTTATTCAGATAATTAATAGTCAATTTGCCACTTCTTGTGCGATCGGCAAGGCGCTGTCAATTCTGGCATCAGCTTTGCATTTCCTCTCCACATTATCGTCCGCCGAACGGACCAAAATTGGAGAGAGAGAATGTCTGACTTCGAAAACTTGGGCGCGAAAAACCCGGCAATGGCCAGAGAATGGGTCAGCAGTGTTGAAATTCGTGGTGGTGGAACGGCCTATACCGATCATCTACCCCGTCCCGCGAATGAAAATCTGATCGCAGACCATATCGCGATGACCCAACAGTTGCCAGCCGAGATTCAGGGCGCGATCGGTGAATGGGTAGAGCATTTGCGCACCCTGCCTTGGAAAATACGCCGACGGGCAATAAAGCGTTTCGCCGGATCATTTGCCGACAATTTTCTCGCCGCCACACCAAATTTGTCAGATGACGAATACCAGAGCCTCTTATGTATTGGCACCACTTGTATGATTGAGCAACTCGACGACGGCAAACCAATCCAAGATACCCATCAAGCCCGATCCTATCTCGAAAGCGTACATGAACATCATCAAGCTATGGCAAAGGTATATCTCGTCACCAACAGGCCCCAGGCGGCCACTCTGCATTAGAAAGGTTAACCCAAAGGCAATAAGACCAGTTTCACCCCCACCGAGTGTTTCGGTGGATCTCTCCCTCCCCATAAACTGGGGCCGTTCCTGGACGGCCCCGACTTTTTTTTAATCGCTCCCTCGTTGCTATAAGTTTGATTTATATTTAATAAGTAGATCCTCTCTGACTTAATATTCCGATCGAGATAAAAAATATTGATACAAGGTTAACACATAACGATCTTGTCGGTTTTTGGTATGACTTGTCACTCTGTTGGGTTGCCAAATCGACCTTTTCTTTTTCTATAAAGTGACCATACAAAGACAGGCCGTCGAGCAGCACAGTTAGGACTATCCCATCAGTACACGCATCCAGAGGGTTTTCTAGGGTCTGAGTATCTGGAAGAATATTGGGAAAATTAAGAAAGACCTGTGCATTCTTTATCATCACTATATCATTACCTTGAACACGGGAAAAAAAGTGGGTTATAGATATTGAAATGAATGGAGCTCGCAATGTCTAATGTCGGAAGTTGCCTTTGCGGCGCAATTGAGGTCACCTGTGATTCCGTACCGTCGGAAATCATAGCCTGTCATTGTACAAGTTGCCAGGCGGCGACAGGCGGTGTCGCCACTTATAGCATTGTAATGACAGAGACCGATTGCAGAATTACTAAAGGAAGTCCAAAAAAATTCGAAGAGAAAGCGGACAGCGGCAATAATCTTGAAAGATTTTTCTGTGGTGATTGTGGCAGCCCTATTTATTCTGCTACACCCGCTTTTCCCGGACACATGATTTTAAAAGCTGGTCTCTTTCAAAAACTAGGTGGACTTAACATCGTTACAAACATTTACACTGGAAGCGCACCCGAATGGGCACCGATGAAGGAGGGCGTGCCAGATTCTCCCGGTATGCCTGGTTCATAAGACAAAGCTAGTACAACCTAATTTTCGTTATTGATCCAGTCAAACTACTCGGCGCACATTGGCCCATTGTGTCTATGTGTCATAGAGACAATTTTCCGAAATCATAGCCCTCGTAAAGCACGGTGAAGATTTGGTCCCGACCCGAGGATCCATACTGCCGCCAAAAAATCGCATGGCGGACTGATCAACGTCTAGAAGGCCCCACAAGGAATGTCAGTGGGAGCCTTGACAACCGCTATCCTGGCCTCGGGGTCATTGTAACCCCTAATAAACCTACCCACGCCTCAATTCAGCGGATGCTCGAGAACATTAATCATTTTTTGAGAACAGTCTTACACGCCGCCAGATAAAAAAATCCGTTGTGCCGCCAGCACGGTTCTCTAGGTCAAAGCCACTGATCCGCGAAATGGATCACGTTAGGGGAGCGGTAGTCAAAAATATGGTCCTTGATCGAATTGCCTCTAGAATGGCTCCTGCGCATCTTTAAACAACTGAACCATCAATAAAAAGGTCAGCGTGAATCAGATATCCCAAATCGAAGCGAGGCGACGCAATTTCGTTCTTGCAGCCTCTTTGGCCTTTATGGTGATTGGCACCGGGGCCGTCTACTTCGTCGTAGTAGCGTTAAAGCCAATCAGCAATGAGTTTGACTGGCCAAGAGCCATTCCGTCGACAGCTTATGCGTTGCAATATTTCGGTGGCGGAATCGGTGGAATCTTCATGGGTTATTGCCTCGATCGTGCGGGACTTGGAATACCAGCCCTACTCGGCGCCTGCATGATTGGTATTGGCGCCATTTTGACCGCTCATATAGAAGCTCCCTGGCACCTCTATCTTATCTATGGTGTAATGATGGGTTTTCTTGGCCGTGCCGCCCTGTTCACGCCGCTAACAGCAAACATAACCCGGTGGTTTGAACACAAGAAAAGTGTCGCCGTAGGGATCGTGGGTTCAGGTCAAGCTTTGGCGGGTGCGGTCTGGCCTCCGATCTTCCAGCACTTTTTTAACTCTGTCGGCTGGCGCGAAACCGCGACTTGGTATGGCGTGTTCTGTCTCTTAACTATGCTACCATTGGTGCTGATCTTGAGACAGAAACCGCCCGCACCGAGCGCCTACCCACACAACGGCATCATTAACGACCACGAAGTGGTGAGAGGGGAGCCACGTCAAATCATGTCGGCAAACCGACTACAATTAATTTTGATGGTCGCTTCGATTGGATGCTGTGTCGCAATGGCATTACCACTCGCTCATCTCGTTGCACATGTTAGCGACCTCGGCCATGATTCGGCCCGAGGCGCTGAGATCCTTTCGGTGACGCTGACCTGCGCCGCCATCGGCAGTTTTTTCGGTGTTGGCTTTCTGGGTCAGCGTTTCGGCGGCTTGTGCACCTTGTTCATCTTCTCGGTAACCCAGATGCTGTTCCTTCTTGCTCTGGCCTTTAGCGAAAACCTAATCACCATCTATTTGGTGGCGGCGATGTTCGGGGTCGGATATGGAGGGATCTTGCCAAGTTATCCGGTGATCGTGCGTGAATATTTACCGTCGTCTGAAGCGGGGCGACGGACCGCGATCATCATACTTTCCGCCAGCGGCGGCATGGCGATCGGGTCCTGGCTTGGGGGCACCGTATTCGACTTAACTGGGTCCTACAATCCGGCATTTCTGATCGGGGTCGTCTTCAACTTCGCCAATCTTGTCATTATTGGCGCTCTGATCCTTAGGCTCCGCTCGCGAACCATAGGGTTATAAATGACGTGACAGAGAAAATCATGGGAGGAAACGAAACTCCAATGGTCACGAAGACACTCGCCGACTTCATTTTATCTCCAATTGAAACACCGGACGAAGTACGACGAGCTGGCCTGCGTTCCTTCGTCAACATCATTGGCTGCATGCTGGGAGGCATCAAACATCCTACGAGCCAGATTGCCTATGAGGTAAACAACGAATTTTGCCGGCACCGCACAGGGGACGATCCTAGGCCGGCAAGAAAGAACTGATAGTTTGAGCGCAGCGTATTTGAACGCGCTTTCTGCCAGCGCGCATGCCTTCGACGACACACACCTCGAAACCGTAGTTCACCCGACCGCAACGGTCGCAGCCTCATTACTGGCAGCCGCCGAAAGGCGAGAGTTAGCGACAGGCTCTAGGATGCATCCTATATCCGGCAAGCAACTTCTCGATGCACTAATATTGGGAATTGAGATCCAGATCCGCCTTGGTACCGCCTTACTGGCTCCACCTGCGCAGGGCCAACTTGGTTGGTATGCAAGTGGGATTGCCGGCGGTGTCTCGGCTGCTGCAGCCTCTTCGCGAATCATGGGCCTTTCGAGCGAGCGAGCGTGTTGGGCAATGGGTTTAGCCGCAAATCAGGCTTCCGGCTTTCGGCAGACCCACGGCAGTATGTGTACCAGCTTCGTACCCGCGCACGCCGCTCGCTGCGGGCTCCAGGCCGCAGTGTTGGCCGAGCGCGGGTTCACCGCTTCGGAGAAATCATTGGAGGGAAAAAACGGATACTTCGATGTCTTTGCCATCCGCGCCAATCCTGCAGCCGCCATTGCTAGCTTAGGGGAGCAATGGTACGTGCAAGACAATACATTCAAGCCGTATCCCTGCGGCATCGTAATTCATCCCGTGTTAGATGCCTGCCTCGCATTCGCGGCAAATTCGCCTGTTGATATCCACTCTATCGAGAAGATCGTCATCGAGGTAAACCCGCTCTGTCTAATACTTTGCGATCGTCCCGAACCGGAAAACAGCCAACTAGCCCAGGTAAGCGTGCAGCATTGGGCGGCGGCAGCCCTCGCACGAGGGAGGGCTGGGCTCGCCGAAGGCGATGATAACTGTGTCAACGATCCAGCTGTCGTATCCCTACGTCGTAAGGTTTCCCCCAAACCAAATTTAAGTCTCACTCGTGACGCCGCAAAATTGACGATAGAAACTAAAGACGGAAAGCGCATCAAGGAACAGGTGATACATTGCTTAGGCAGTGCTGAGCGACCAATGACAGACGATCAACTCTCGACAAAGTTCCTCGATCAAGCGGGAACGGTTCTTAATCGTCGCGAGGCCGAACTGCTTCTTGCCAAATGTTGGTCGCTGGAAAATCATGCTTCATTCTCCGAAATCTTCAGTGCCAGGGTATCGCATTGAAACCCTGGCAATTTCACGTTGTCATTAACGGGTACTCGGTTTTATCTGATCGACCCCTAATCACCGCACCCATCATGCCCATAGAGTTCTACCTCTCCACATCAAACACACTCTTTACGTATTCGCCAATTTGATCAATTCTTGGTGCCAATGATGGCAGTCATTGTTGAACTGCACAGGGTCATGAGGCTGCATCGCAAAAATTCAAGGCCTAAATGGGAAACGCTTTATCGCGATCGGGGAAAGGCGGGTCTTCAAAGGCCCCTTCCTGCGGTCAGGATCTGCTAAAATGTCATAATACGAAAAAGTTCTTCTTAAACAATTGACATATAGGAAGACATCGTGATGGGGACATCAGCAAGAACCAATCCTGATACACGAACCGGCAGATTAAAATACATGGCGCCCGACGTTGAATCCTCGCTGTATCGCAACGGGAAAGTGCTCACCCATCGTGACCGCGATGGCAGCGATACCGGGCGCAAGGGAATTGATTTGGTAGAGCATGATATACCTATCGGCGATGCACGTGCTTTCGGTAAAATTGACCGACACACACTGCGGGCGAATGGGTTCGAACTCATCCGGACGCCGCCACCCCTTCCAAAATTTGACTTTTTGAATCAAGAGCAAGTCGTGCACCATTATTACCCGGCCTGCGCTGAAATCGTGCGCGACGCCTGCGGTGCGGATTTTGTCATCGCCTTCGATCACAATGTGCGCTCGGCCACGGGAAAACAAACCAAACACCGCATCAAGGGTGGGCAGCAGGTCCAAGGACCCGCACATCTGGTGCATGGCGACTACACCCTTACCAGTGCGCCCCAGCGCTTGCGCGATCTGGCAAAACCCCCGGCCAGAAACGATACCTATCAAACCACGCTCGCCGAAGGGGAAACTCTTCTCAATTCTAGGGACGTCGAACGTGCGTTGGCTAACGGGAGGTATGCGATCATCAATCTCTGGCGCAACATCGCCGACGAACCAGTTGCAACCCACCCGCTAGCACTCTGCGACGCGGCAAGCGTTGATCCTGAAGACTTAGTCGTCTTGGAGATCCATTATCAAGACAGGATTGGCGAGAACTATTTCGCAAAACACGCCGATCGCCATACTTGGCATTTCTTTCCTTACTTAACCCGGGACGAAGCCCTTCTCATTAAACAATGGGATTCGGCTGGCGCATTGGCCCTTTCTAACGGTGAGGAGCCAGATTCGATCACACCGGAGGCACCCTGCACTTTCAGCTTCCACAGTGCTTTCGACGACCCCACTACCCCGCTGAACGCTCCGGACCGTTGGAGTGCCGAGGTGCGTTGTCTAGCAATTTACGTCTGAGACGAGCGAAAGAAGACCTGATGTTGGTGCCCAATGGACGCGTGATCATGATATCCGGTGCGAACCGGGGGATAGGGAGCGCTATCGCGAAACGCCTTAACGCGGCAGGCTATCGGCTGAGCCTTGGCGCCCGCGATCTAAGCTCGCTCGCCACATTGACCGACGAGTGGAACACTAAAAATTTCCTCAAAGCTCACTATGAAGCGGAAGACGTCGCGAGTCACCGTACCTGGATCGATAAAACCGTTAATAAATTCGGCCGTCTCGATGGTCTGATAAACAATGCCGGCATGGCGGCACGCGTCACGGTCGAAGACGCCGACGACGGGACGCTCGACCGGATGTGGGAGGTTAACGTCAAGGGGCCACTTTCTATGGTGCGAGAGGCGTTACCTCATCTGCGCCGCTCGGGTGCTGGCCGCGTGGTAAACATTGCCTCGCTCGCTGGCAAAATAGTCTACGATGCAGGCATCGGCTATTCGATGACCAAGTTCGCTGCCGTTGCGCTCTCTCACGCGACCCGCCACGCAGGATGGGCTGACGGAGTGCGCTGTACCGCGCTTTGCCCGGGCTATGTTGCGACCGACATGACCCAAGCCATTGAGAGCTTCCCACGAAAAGATATGACCAAACCAGAGGATATCGCCGAAGTGGTTACCACGGTACTAGCGCTTTCCAACTCTGCCTCAATCGCTGAGGTAACGATCAACTGCCGCGACGAACCTATGGTTTAGACAGGCAGAGCCTTATGATTTTAGACCACGGCTGTCGGGATGTTCTTTCTACGATTGGACATAAAATGGCGCCCCATGAATCCCACTCCCCCGATCTGGAGTTCACCTAAATGGTGGGAAGTAATCCGTTGAAACTTCAACGACTGATCAAGAACCGTCTCCAATTTCTGCTTGGACGCACCGTTGCGCTCTTTTTATGCACGAAGGTGACGGTCCGAATTGGACCGGCTGACCCACTCTCGCTAGCCCACTTTGGCCAAAAGTTCCGGCGGGATATGTGGGACCGGATCGGATTTCTGCCAGCAAGGCAGCGCCTCGACCCGCGCAATCCAGCCCAGAATATTGGGGTAATCAACGAGGGGCAATTTCTGAACACCGTGAAGATGCATCGGCGAAGCAATCGCGATGTCGGCGATAGTCGGATGCCCCGCCGACAACCACTGACGATCAACGAGGCTTGCTTCTAGGACGGCAGCGCGCGCATGGAACATCGGCGCATGTGCATCAAGAATCGCCTTATCCGGAGTATTATCGAGCATTGGCTTGACCACATTTTCGACTAAGTAAACGTAGCACGCCTCAAACCATTTGCTCGATTCCCAGAGCAGCCACCGGGTGATATCCGCGCGCACCTTCGGATCAGGCGGATAGGCCTCGCCGTTTTGCATTTTCTCTGCCGCATAGACCAAGATAGCGTTCGACTCCCAAAGTTTCATGTCGCCATCAACGAGTGCCGGAAGTTCCGCGTTCGGATTGATTGCGGTGTACGCCGCCTGTTTGTGATCACCACCGAAATAACTTAACCGTTCCTCTTCGTAGTCGGCACCGATCAGGTCGAGGCCGGCGACCACCTTTCGACAGTTCACTGTAATCGGATCAATGTAGAGTTTCATCGCTACTCCCCTTTTTCGGTATCTTCCACTTTTGAGTCTAAGCCCAGTACGGGTTAACTCCATCGCCCAGTAACCCCTAAGGAGGTCGTGATTATAACGAACCAACCGCAACACAGCTTAGTGGGTGGGAAATACTCCATAAAATAGCTGTTTATGGTGTCAAAGAGAAATAGAACGGCCTAATGCTCCACGCCGCATGCCCACACCACCTAAAACCCGACGTGCCGCGGTGGTCTTAGGTTCGAAATCGCCTAGGCTCCCAGACAGGAAATCCAGAAAGTCAAATTCGACGTCGAGTCAGGCATTCGCTACCCGTCGTTCGCGCAACCGCTCACGCATCAAGGCGTGTGCCTCCGGCGTCCCATCGTGAAAGGTGCCAAACCACTTGTCCAACGGCACCAAGCTGCCGCCGTAGTTACACTCGAAATGCTTGTGGTGCAGATAGTGGAAGTAGCTTCCGCCTTCCAGGCCCTGTCCATCACCGATTTTCAGCCGCTCGAAACCAGAATGACCCAAAGCCGGATAGAACGCGGCAATCTGGATTTGGAATAGCGCGTTCACAGGGTGCAGCGCGATCAGCCACTGCACACAAACCGTCGAGAAATATATTACATGCTCGACGGGATGCATGGCGAGGCCCGACCACGGGCCAATCTCGACATTGCGGTGATGCAGCGCATGAACTGTCTTGTAGAGAAAACGAACGTGCAGCAGGCGATGTCCGAGATAAAAGTGTACGGCGTGAATCACTGGTGCAAACAATAGCGCCACCACAAACCAGCCCCAGAACAGAACCGGATCGGACACCAGGCCTGGGAAACCAAGATAGCCGTTCGCGAAACCCCAATATGTAGCTATCTCAAAACTGGTAAAGACAGGCACACCAAAGACAAGCGTGCGGGCCATGTTGTCGCGCACCTGGTTCCGGAACAAAAATCGCCGACTGTTCGTGGCCAAGGGTTCGGTGTTGAAGCGGTGGGCGTCGCCCTGCCCCCTTAAGACGTAAAAATAAAGGTGCAATCCTCCGAATAACAGAACTATAAAGGCAATGTTGCGAGCCAGGATCAAACCCATCCACCAGAGCTCCAGCGTTTTCATGATCGCGAGTTCTGGCGTCAGCCAAGCCCAAGTCGCCACTGCAATTGCGAGCCAGAGTGCGTTATAGGGCCAAATATAACCCGGATTACCAAAGCACCATCTCAGAATTGCAGAGGGATGGGGCGGCCAGTGGTTGATCGGCGCCAACGCGATCGGCGCTTCCGGGCGCCATTCTCCGCGAGCATTGCGCTCACCCAAGGTCGCATCCGACATCACGTTACTCCCCTTCAGTTTTCGAGAATAGATATATACCCATGCATGGCCAGCAAAAAGCAGGATGTCTATCGGGTGTTTGATCGTTAATTCACGATCAGCCTTTGCCAGCCGGGTCCAGGGCAAGGACCGCAGCAACATCCTCAGGCTTTTCCTCGACACGCACTCCGGCACGCTCCTGCTGCAATAATAGAAAGGAACGGCTATCCCTGTGGCCCCAACCCCGATTCAAGGCCTCGCGCATTTCCTGCTGGGCTAGGTTGACGAGGCGCATCGGCACTTCCATTTCGCGACCGAGCTCGCAAGCAAGCGAGATATCCTTGTGCGCCAGCTTCAAGGCAAAGTTCGGTGGATCGTAATTGTTAACCAGGAAATGGTCAGCCAAACTGTCAAAAGTGCGCACCCGGCCCCTGGCCCCCTGACGGATCGCATCCCAAAGAGCCAACGGTGGCACGCCAGCCTTAACACCGGTAGTAAACACCTCAGCTATCGCCGCCTGGATGGTGTAGCCGGCACTGTTGTGAACTAGCTTGGCAACAGCGCCTGCGCCGATCGGGCCAATATATTTTACTTGGTCGCCCATCGCATCGAGACAAGTCCGGTGCGCGTTGAAAACTGCCTCGTCGCCGCCGACCCAAATCGCGAGTTTGCCAGATTTGGCCCCCCTTGGCCCACCACTCACCGGTGCATCAAGCACATGCGCACCATGTTCCGCGAAAACTTGATAAATGTGACGGATTAGGGTAGGCGAATTGGTCGAGAGGTCAAAATAGACCGATCCTTCACTAATTCCGGCCAGCAATCCGTTGTCAGGTTCGAGGGCGACAGCCTGGATTTCCACCGGTCCGGGAAGCGACGTCATGATCACGTCTGAAACCTCGGCAAGCGCGCGCGGTGAAGGTGCCCATTCAGCACCTTTCTCAAGATGCGTTTCTGCGATCCGCCGGCTTAAGTCATGTACAATAAGATCATGACCCGCCTTCTGCAGATTAGTCGCGAAATGCGCTCCCATCGTGCCAAGGCCGATAAAACCGATTTTCATCTTCACCCTCCGATAATCGGCCTTGTCGCACCGCTACTGGAACGCCGGCATGACTTCGGTCGCAAAGCGTTCCATCGAACGGACCACACGGTCATGCTCCAGGTCACCAAACCAAAAATTGGCGTTGAAATGGTCAATCCCCATCGCGTCACGCAATTCAGAGAGTTTCATTATGCAAGTTTCGGGCGTGCCCATCACAAAGTAGCGGTCTAGTAGTTCGGCGTCCGCAGGTTCCTGCTCGAAGGGCACCGCCATGGCATGCCCCTTCTCAACCCGCTCGAGGCCCTGGCGAAGGCTCAATGTGACCCGCATATTCCAACGCGCCTGTTCCACCACCTCGGCAAGTTCCGATACGTTATCGGTCACATAAACCGGGCGTTGGGTACTGACCCGAACCGTGGATTTGACATCCGGGTCGGTGATCAGTTTGTCGAAGCCCTCGCGGAATGCGCGCAGGCGTTCCAAAGGCACCCCGAAGCCGCCCGAAACCATGTTAAACCCTCGCCGAGCTATAGCCGCGATCGATTCTTCGCTCTGGCCTACCACCCAGATCGGCGGCCGAGGTTTCTGAACTGGCGTTGGAAACACACAGGTTTCATCGAACGCATAGTGTTTACCTTCATAACTGAAGGGTTCGCCCTCGAAAGCAGCAAGCAAGATGTCTACTGCCTCATCAAACCTCTCACGGCTCTCGTCCAGCGTGAATCCAAGCCGTTCGAACTCGTATGTCTGGTAACCGCGCCCCAATCCAACATCCAGACGCCCACCACTCAGCAAGTCGGCGGTGGCAATTTCCTCTGCCACGATAAGCGGGTGATGCAAAGGGAGTACAACAACGGCCGAGCCGACACGGATCCGCTCGGTTTGAGTCGCCAGATGAGCGGCGAACATCAAGGGGCGGGAAAGATAGCCGTAGGTCGAAAAATGATGTTCGGCGCACCAGATGCTCTCAAATCCGAGACGGTCCGCCAACTGGGCTACCTTTATCCCACGCCCAAAGATCTCATCCGCCCCACGCGAGCTTGGTGACTGCAGCAGTAAGAAGGTCCCAAAATCCATGCGCGTTCCCCCCAAATCGCCCCAATATTCTTGCGCCTTTGTCCCCTGAGCTATGAAATTGGCCATCAGCCAATAGCTATGCAATGCGAAATTCGCCGCAATCTTCAATGATCTGGAATGGAATGGTCACCTTTTAGCATCCCAAAAATTCGGCACCGGCAACCATCGACATTATAAGTATTGTATTTTCAATATTAAATATTTCTATTTCCAATAAAATTAGCATGATTTTTTTGTAACCATCTTATCGATAAACTCAACCCCAGCCAAGGGAGCTTTCGGCGAATAGTGATTACGAGGTCTTCGTCGACAAAGACGTGCATCGGGCGGATCAACTTCACTACGCAAGTCTGGTCATTAAAAATTGAAATCACCCCAACAATCGTCGCCAACCACCACTATGATCCGACGTCGGTGCTTTCCTGTTTCGAGTTAGGTGCTTGTTATTTCGTCCCTAAACCCTATGGCATGTCCAAGTTCAAGGGCTGATTAAGAATTGGTCCTTTTGGCTAACCTGAGGGCTTCTTGTTCCTCGAACACTAACATGGACTTGTCGTCAGAAAAATCCCCAAAACCTTGGAACAGGTTCAAACGCTTGACGCGCAATGGTTGTCTCAAGCCGCCTCGCGGTTCGATTCACGAAATGTCGAGCGTTCCGCCTCCTCGGCTTCCGAGGCTCGAATGGCGCGGTCCAAAGCCCCCAGAAGGGCCTTAGCCGTCTCCAGTGAAAGTTCGGCTGCAGTCCGCATTCCCGGTGCCCGGTCGCGGTTAACAAAGTCCACGATTATAGAGTCTTCCAGAAGTGCGTGATTTGGATGGTCGTAAGAAACCACGGCGTGTGATAACGCGAACCAACCGTCCACGCCCTTAGCCTTGCCGTCCGCTTCGACAATTTCAACAATCGAGGTACACATCTCTTTAACCTCCGAGATGCTTCGAAAAGAAAGCAAAAATCTTTTCCCAACCGTCCAAGGCCTGCTCGACCCGGTACATCGGTCGGTGATAATAGAAGAACCCGTGGCCAGCATTGTCGTAGCGATAGAACTCATAATCCTTACCGTGCTTCACCAACTCCGCCTCGTGCTGGTCAACCTGTTCGATACTCGGTGCGCGGTCTTCATTACCGAACAGGCCCAATAGTGGACATGCCAAGTTCTTAGTAAGATCGATAGGCGGTATTGGCTGTTTTTCGGGCCGGTCGTCGGCCGCTTGGACCACACGCCCCCCCCACTGATCTACAACCGCGTCGATGTCATCGCGCCTGCACGCATAAAGAAATGCCTGGCGTCCGCCCGAACAGCTACCAATAAGGCCAACCTTAGCGGAAACATAGGGCTGGGCCCGTAGAAAGGTGACTGCACCCGCCGTATCTCCAACCATCTGATCATCCGATACACCGCCCTCCGCTCGCGCCTTGGCAGCGACATCGTCCGGATCACCCTCGCCAATCCTATGGTAAAGATTATGGCTGATCGCGGCATAGCCGTGATGTGCAAACTTTCGCGTGGTCTCGCGGTAGAACTCCCCCCAGCCGGGCAGGTGATGGATGAGCACGATGCCCGGAAATGGGCCAGGTCCTGTCGGCCGCGCCAAATAAGAAGAGATCAGTTCGCCATCGTTACCATTGATCATTACTGATTCTGCGATCATGCCTTCATAAATCATCATATCCCCCTGTCTGTTCCATTTGTCTCAAATTACTGTTCCTGCCCAAGCGCCTGATATTCAAGACTAGAGTCATTTGTGATCATACGGAAACCTTGGGAGCGCCGACAGCCGCAACTATCCGCTCCACCACGTCGTCCCATTGGCCGGGCACAGCCTGTCGGAACAATCTCATATTGGGATACCAAGGTGTTCGGTCGCCCTCAACACCCCACCACCACTGGGTCGATTTGGGCAATATACAAAGCGTCGGGAGGCCTAGGCCAGCAGCGAGGTTAGCTGTGGTGTTATTTACCGAGATTACGGCATCCATAGCCGCGACCTGCGCGGCAAACAGATCGATATCACCATAAGGATCGATGTCTTCATCGATGATCAACCGACCGTCCTGTGCAAGCCTAACCTCGTCGTCTTCTAACGAGCCGTGCTGCAAAGATACCCAGATCATTTTATCGTCGCAAAATAGTCGCGCGAGTTCCGTTAGCGGCACGGTACGTGCCATGCGGTCGAGCGCACCCGACCCCCCTCGCCAAGAAAGGCCAATCAGGGGTTTGTCCGACGACCGGCGATAACGCCCACGGAGGTTGTCACGGAGGTTGGAATCCGCACGCAGATAGGCGACAGTCTCATCTGGGGCAACATGCCCACTTAGATCGAGGAGCCTGATACAATACCCATATTCTGCGTACACCGCTCGAGGTTCAGAGAACACTTCCCAGTCCGGAAACGATCGGCAAATAAGTCTCTCCAAACGTTGTGGAACCCGAACTCCCCCGGTCTGGCCTACTTCCAAGAGACTTCGCAGGCATCTGGCGTGTAATAAAATGTCGCCCACCCCGTCTCTGTCAGTGCCCCAAACCAGAAGCCGTTGGTTCCTGTCGACCTGTCCATTCCAGCTCGGCAGCGGAAGACTTACCGGTCCGTTCCTCCCCTCGAGTGAGGCGTAATCGAGAGAAAATTTTCGCCAAGATTCCATGTCCAGAATCGAATGACGACGTTCCTCGTAGGCCAACGCAAAGCGCACTGCCCTGTCCTCAGGCGCCGACACATAAGCCCTTGTACGCCAACGATTGACCTCTGGCATGCCCCACGCTTTTGGATCATATAAACCGAGTTCAGCAGCGTATTGAGCTGCAGCAATGGCCAAACTAGGCTCTAGAACAAGCACCACCCGCAAAGCACGAAGGTAATCTGGGATCGGCATAGAAACGCTTGCCATTTCGGCATCATAGAACCGGGTAAGTGGGTCGTTGGGCTGCTTGCGAAGAAGGCTCTTGCAAAACGCGACAGCGTCTGAGATGCGATCTGATTTAACAAAACCGCCCAGTGCCGCTAGGAAGTCTGACTTTGTGGCTAGGCCTAGGAGCCGGAGACGGAACAAGTTTGCCGCCAGATTCTCTGGTTTGGCAATCTTGATGCTGACCTCGAACATAACCCTATTCGTCTTCTCGTGGCCTGGAAAGATCACCATCACACGGCTTAGCCGATTGCTGGCATCCTCGAAGGATCCGTCCGCCATATCGCGAGCCACTTGATCCAGAAGGTCTTTAAGGAAGTTTTTTAAGTCTTCGTTCATGACGTCCTGTAGCTCCGCCTTGGTCATGCCTGCCGACCAAGTTCAGGCATGCTATCCGACCGAACCTTCACGCACCAAATTCATCAGCTGGCGAGCGTCCCATTTTCTCCAATGTCCTGATACACTCTCCCAAAAATCGGCCGGAGCAATACCGTGGCCCGAAGAGTGGACGCCGAAGACAGCAAATCTGAGACGGTGGAGCGCGTCCGTGCCTTGTACGAGCGCTTCCCCTATCCTGCCAATCACAGTCAAGATCCGCGCCGTGGCGTCGGTCTTCCCTCGCACCTACCCGCTATTGACCATCATATTTTTTTCCGGCGAACTCAGCCACGAAAAACCGTTTCGCGTCTTGGTCGCCGGCTGTGGGACTGGTGACGCTCTGGTAGATCTCGGGAAACAAGCAAGGGACGCGGGCCTCTTCGCCACATTCCGGGCCATGGATCTTTCGGAAACGTCGCTGGCCATCGCTCACGAGCGAACAGACCAGCTCGGTCTTCCAAACGTGCACCTTGAAGCGCCCCGCCTCGAGGAACTCGATCCCGCATGCGACGGCCCGTTTGACTACATCGATTGTTGCGGCGTACTCCACCACTTAGAGGACCCCAAACGAGTACTCGCCACAATCGTTAATTACCTTGCTCCGGAGGGCGGCATTGGCGCTATGATTTACGGCGAGTTGGGCCGCACCGGTGTCTACGATGCCCAACGTATCCTCCGTTTGCTTGATACCGAGGGCACAATCGATCAAAAACGAGCTGAACGCACTCGCGATATCCTTGCCACTCTTCCGAGGCGCAATCGCCTACGAATCAATCCCGCCTTCCATCTTGCGGAACAGTTCAGCGACGACGAGATCGCAGACACATTCCTGCATCCTAAGGACCGCGCCTATAGGGTGCCCGAGGTGAGGGGACTTATAGAGAGCGCCGGGTTCGCAATTACGACCTTCGTTCCACCATTTCAGTACGATCCAGCTCTTATGCTACCTGCCGGCAAGGACCGGTCGGCCGCGCAGAACCTCGATGCATGGGAATTATGGGAACTGGCAGAACTTCGGTCTGGGTCGATGCGAAAACATGCATTCTATGCGAAATCCGCGGCCAACGTAAAAACCGCTGACGCGCAGACATCAAAGGCCATGATCCCGAGCCCAGTGCAGCATATGTTTTCCCAGATTCTGGCCTGACGCAAACCGGGAGAAGACAGGATCCGACTCGATTTATCTATGGACGGCCTGGACAATCGAGTCTCATTTAGGATTTCCGACGTCCAGGCTCATCTCCTTGCTAAGATCGATGGGAGAGTGACACTGGATGAAATCAGGAGAACGGCCTGCCCAAAAGATTCGTGGGAGGCCTTTGTGGAAGAATTCCGCTCGGTCCAGAGGCCACTCACTGCAATCGGCGCGCTGTATCTCTCACAAAACCGGTATGCCTAGAATGGGTTTAGACCGTCAGTAGTGATTTCGTTCCAGGCATAACAGTATGCCACTGTGACGGCCACTATCAATTTGGACCGCAGCGCCGCGACCATTCACAAACAACGTATGAACCATTTCACCACACATAATCAGCTCACCGAAAGAACGATCTTCCCGAAATGCTTATTGTTAGTCATATGGTCGATCGCGTCGTTGACCCGGTCGAGCGCGAAAACCCTGTCGATCGGAATTGAGAGAGTTCCGTCGGCCACCGCCGAACCCAGATCTTCCGCAACGCGCCGGGTGATTTCGCGAATTTCATCAACCGTGCGGGTCCGGAATGTGACGCCGACATAGGTGATCCGCCGCAATGCGTGAAGATCAAAGTTGAATTCATCCGAGAAACCACCAAGCCTACCAACATTGACAATACGTCCCTTAATTGCCGTCGCAGCTAAGTTCTGATTCATCACATAGCCCGAGATCTGATCAACAATCAGATCGACCCCCTTGCCGCCTGTCGCTTCGAGAACTTGGTCTACCCAGGCCGGATCACGGGAATCAACCACGAGGTCCGCCCCACATTCGGAAAGCCGGCCGCGGCGGCCAAAATCTGTCGAACTACCGATCACCATCGATGCGCCACTCAGCTTGGCTATCTGCATGCCCATCAGCCCGACGCCGGAACTCGCCCCCTGAATCAATACCGACTGGCCTGCTTGGAGCGCGCCGTTTGTCACAACTGCATCATGCATTGTCTGCAGCGCAACCGGAAACGTAACGGCTGTCTCGAAGCTCATGTTGACGTCCGGGATTTTCGCGGTCCGGCCAAAATCCGCAACGGCGTATTCGGCCCAGCCAGCAGCACCCGAACACATCACTCGGTCACCAGGAGAAATCTGGGTCACTTCAGATCCCACATCCACCACCTCACCAGCGAATTCCATACCAACAATCGTGCCGGCTCCGCCAATTTTACCGTGGATCGCTCCGCTGGCGACCATTAAGTCGGCCCGATTCATGCCACAAGCGCGCACGCGCAGCTTGACCTCACTTGGTCCGGGGCTAGGTTCCGGTACATCCAGGACCTGGACACCAGAACCAGTGACGGTCGCTGCTTTCATCTCTCGGCTCCAATGGTGGTTGCTAGAAGGCGCCAGAGTAACGCGACCAACGGATCTTCTAAATGCTCACTTGTAATTCAGCTATCGTTCATCCAATGGCGGATGCTGCTTTTACCCAAGACGGGCAATTTGACTTAACAAACGAACGCGGCAGGAACAGGATCCTAGAGCAGCCCCCGGGTCCTAGAAAAGCACGGACGGAAAAGTACAAGCCTCATAGGTTTTAAAATAAAATAAATTGGTTCTCTATTTTAGAGGCATCAATCCGCGTTCATAATTTGCCAACTTGGCCGCCTATGACAAATTCCCTGCAAATGAAGAAAGGTCAGGACGCGCGTAAACGTCAACTAGCTGCCCAACATCCCCGAATTTGAGGGCCTGATGCTTTCTGCGGTTATTGGGCCGTATCTGGATGGACTATAGGTCGACTCGGCTATCCGGCAAAGGACAACTATAGGAGCCAAATACTCCGACGAATGTCTGATCGGTCTTATAAAATGTTATGGTGTTGATATGAAACTTTACAGTACCAAAACCTCACCCTACGGACGGCTAATCCGCATTATAGTTCTAGAAAAAGGACTTAGTGATCGAGTCGAAAACATCTGGACCGAGACTCGTAAACCCGACCTGCCGCTCTACGAGTTTAACCCCTCGGGCAGGGTCCCCTATATACGGCTTGACGAAGGCACTGGGATCGAGAACACGCCAGCGATCACGGACTATCTGGACCAACTCGTGTCCCCTCTCCGATTTACCCAGTCGGCCAACCGAAACGACTGGACTTATCGGTCCTGGGAAGCGACAGCTAACGCCATGCTGGACGGCGTCTCAGTCTGGGTGCGCGAGATCCGTCGGCCCAAAAATGAACGCTCGCCGTCACTGATCGCCCACGAGAAGTCACGGGCTGAGCGGCTTGCGCGATTTTTCGATTCACGGATCTCTGACCACAGGTTCGACGGGCCGCTTAATCTTCTTCAGCTCTATCTGTATATCGCATTAGAACTGGAGCACCGGATTAGCGACCTCGACTGGCGCACCGGCAATACAAACCTAGTAGACTGGCATGCGCGGATCGACACGCTGGACAATGTCAGGCGGTCCCTCGTCTCCGACTAGGTCGACATCGCTATGCGCAGCTGCGGGAATTCATCCAGGATCCGGGCGTGGGCGGTGCGTACATCCGAACCATCTTGGCGTGCTTCTTCTCCGAGCGCCTCGACAGCCTCGAAGATCCGGTGCTTAACGAAGAAACGCCAATGCACTGGCGTCAACATCAGCAACTCGGTTAGAGCCGCGTAGTTTCTGTAGTTCCAGAGATCTTCGAAAGCGGTCCGATTGGGGCCGAAATCAAAGAAACGCTCCTCTTTAGAACGGGTTGCAGCCAATTCTGCGCGGCGTTTTTGGGTCGCCGTGGGATCGAAGGTACCGTTGGCAAGGACCAAGCCATAGTCCCACTCAGCCGATTCCGCCGAGACAAAACCACGTGCCACGTCGAGCACCACCAGATCCGGATCACGCTCCAACGGGTCACCCCATCCGCCAGCTCCGCCCGACGCCACTTGGATGATCTCGCCCGGTCCAATCGAGAGAAAGTCGATGTTACCAAGATCGCGTTCGCGGTTTCCGTCAGGATTCAAAATGAAGCTCGAGTTCCCACCTGGCCTGCCTCCAAGCACACCCCACGCGTTAAACACGGTCCAGTCACGATTACGAGCGGTGACCCGCGTGTTTGGTGCCTGAGCCTGGAATCGCATCTGGATCGCAAGGCCACCCCGATACTTTCCCGGCCCACCCGAGTCCGGCGTCAATCCATAACGCAAAACCTTCATTGGTACTTCGGCCTCGTTTATTTCGACTGGCGTGTTCTTAAGGAACCCGGAATTCCCGCCAGAGCCATCGCTGCCGTCTCCAAACGGATTGCCACCCGCTCCACCCGTGATGGGCCCTATGGCCGCGACCACTCGGCGTCCTGTGCGGTTTTCGATCGTGTTCACGTTCATGATGGGACCCCCGCTGGCCGGACATGATGGTAGGCGAGCGGGGGCAGCTTGCACAAAAGCACCAAAAATCAAGCCCATAAGGCGTTGAACGGAAAGGGTGCGCAAACCCACCGCTGCCGGGAAATGCGGGTTGACCACCGTACCTTTGGGCAGCACCGAACGCGCCACCCGACAAACACCGGAATTTAAGAAAAGACTAGTATCCAACGAATAGAGCACATAGATCAATCCGACCATCAGCAAGGCATGTCGCTCCTGACCACCAGTCGGCATGTTAATCGAGGATTCGATCTGCGGGTCAGTGCCTGTGAAATCGAGCTCGACCTCCTCGCACTTTATACGCAATGTGAGTGCGAGCCTACAAGGATAGCCGTCGGGAGCATCCTCATCCATGTAATCGGCAAAGAAATACTCCCCGTCGGGAAGGCTTGCGACGATGGCACGCGCCTGGGCTTCGGCATAGTCAAGCAGTTCGGTGATGCCGGCCTTGAAGATCTCGATCCCAAACTTGCCGATCATCTCGTGAACCCGCCGCTCCCCTGTGTTCATCGCTGCGATCTGAGCCTTCAGGTCACCCCAGTTCTGTTCCGGCATACGCACATTGGTGAGCATCACATCGATAAGTTCTTGGTTGAATACACCGGCCCGCACGACTTTTGATGGGGGAATGCGGATACCCTCCTGATGTACCTCGGAAAGTGTGCGAGAGATACTGGCTGGAACGGCTCCACCTACGTCAGTGTTATGGATATGGCCAACCACGAAGCAGACGATCTCGTCCTCGTGGAACACCGGCTTCCAGACATGCATGTCCGGTGAGTGAGTGCAAACATGACCGCTATAGGGATCGTTGGTCATGCAAATGTCGCCCTCATCATAGGACCCGATCATCGATATCACGGTCTGATAGTTGAGGCCGACAAACCATGTCGCCCCTAGTTCCACCGGCGTGGCGAAGGTTTCGCCCTGGGGCGTAGTGAGACCTGTGGTAAAGTCCTCCGTCTCCTTCACAAAAGTCGAATGGGCAGTGCGGTAGAGCGTATAAGCCATGCTTTCAGCTGCTGCCCGGCAATGATTTTTTAGGATCTCCAGCGTGACCTTGTCGATAGTCATCATACATCCCCTGGCCGGATGATTAGGTTACCGAAACCGTCGACCTCGGCCTTGAAGCCATCCAGGATGCAGGTTGTGCAGTCGTCCTGCGTGACGATTGCCGGGCCATCAAACGAATGACTGGCCTTCATATCTGATCGCGCAAGAACAAACGCGTCGTTGATCGATCCATCGAGGAACACCGATACCGTTTCTCGGGGCAGGAGCGCCCCGTCGGACTCGGGCAGCGGCGCGAAGGCGGGTTTCGGCGGCTTGCCGGTGATCACCATTCGTAGGTTGATCACCTGCACCTCCGCCGCCGGGTCAGAATGTTCGTATACCTGTTCGTGCAATTTGTGGAAGGCGGCCGCCATAGCTTTAACATCACCCTCCTCGATCCAAAGCGCTTCCAGGGGCGTGTCGATCTCAAAGGACTGACCGCGATAACGCATGTCAGCGGACGGGAACATGGCGACTGTATCATCGAAACCTTGTTCATCCCGGATCCATTTCATAGCGCGACGGGCAAGCATGCCGAAGCTATCGCGCATCGCGTCCACCGTCTTTTCCTCAAGGTCGAGATAGACCGTCTGGATAAAGTCGTTTTTGACATCCGCGATCAACCCGCCGAAGGCACTCAACACACCTGGCACCTGGGGAACGATCACCTCTTTCATTGCGAGCTCGCGGGCAAGCCAACAAGCCAGCATTGGACCTGCGCCGCCAAACGCTATCAATGACAATTCACGTGGATCAACGCCATGCCGCGAAACTAGTTTACTGACCTCCAGATACATGCCTGAGATTGCAATCCGAATAATTGACTCGGCTGCGTCCTCCGGCGTCATCGAAAGGCGATCCCCGATCCGACCAATCTCGGCCCAGGCGAGATCCGGCCGCATCGCGACAGCACTATATCCTAATGCGGCACGCCCGAGGAACCCGAGAACCACAAGCGCGTCAGTGATGGTCGGATTATTCCCACCCCTGCCGTAGCACGCTGGTCCCGGATCCGAACCGGCACTTACCGGGCCAACTTTCAATACCCCGAGCTCATCTATCCAAGCGATTGACCCACCGCCTTCGCCGATCGAAGTGACCGAAACGGTCGGGATATAAATTGGAAACTCACCAATCATTTCACCAACACCGTATCGCGGCACGCCCGACTCGATGATCGCTACATCGGCGCTCGTCCCACCAATATCGAGACTCATCGCAGCGCCCGCGCCCACTTGCCTAGCGATACTCGCAGCCCCAATGACGCCTGAAGCAGTCCCTGAAAGAAGTATCTGAGCGCAATCCTTCTTGCCCAACTCCGCCGTCATCACCCCACCGTTCGACTTAGTGATCATCGCCTCGCACCCAGCACCGGCATTCCGGAGCGCATCCTGCAGAGAACCAAGATAATAGGAGACGCGTGGCTGAACATAACCAGCGACGGCGGCAGTAACCGTTCGCTCGTACTCGCGGATCACCGGCCAAACATCGCTTGCAAGGATCACATCGATATCCTCAGCGTCCTTCCGAAAGATTTCCGCTGCCCATCTTTCATGTTCCGGATTGCGATAAGCGTGAAGCAATGCGATCACCACCGCTTCACCACCGACCACACGAATACCTTCAATTGCTGACCGCACGCTTTCTGGATCAAGTGGCACGTCGACCGTACCGTCGACTAGGATACGTTCGGTAATACCGAAAACCTTATCCCGTGTGATTAGCGGCTCCGGGCGAGACGAGAATAAGTTGTAGGGATCGGGCATTTTCAACCGCGCAACCTCGAGCACGTCTTCGAATTCCTTCGTGGTTATCAAGCAAAGGTTCCACACCCTTTCTCTGGATCACCGTGTTCACGCCGACAGTAGTGCCGTGGGTGAAATAGGAAATAACGGAAGGATCAATGCCGTACAGCCGCGAGAGCTCCACCAGTCCTTCGGCCACCTCTGCACCAGACTCGTCCGGGCGCGAAAGCACTTTTAAGGTCTCGAGCGTCCCCGTTGTCTCGCCAAACACACAGAAGTCTGTGAAGGTTCCGCCGATATCGACACCGACCCTGTAACTCATGCCGCCACTCCATTCGGGATCAATGGACAGTCGCAGCAAACCGTGACAGGACAATCCTCCGGCGGCAATATCTGACACGCAGCAAACACATGGGGGAAATCGACGTGCCAGAAATAAAGTTTGCGGTTCACATGAACCGGATCGAGACGTCGGCCAGCGCCATGATGTCACAACGCGCCCGAGAAATGAAGGCAGAGGGTGTTGACGTCATCCCATTGAGTTCTGGGCAGCCGGATTTTCCCACGCCCGGCCATATCATCGAAGCGGCCAACGCTGCAGCACTTAGAGGTGAGACAAAGTACACAACAATCAGCGGCAGTGTTGAATTGAAGGACGCGGTAATAGAGAAGTTCAAGCGCGAGAACGGCCTAGACTACAGTCGCGATGAGATAATCATCGGCAACGGTTCGAAACAGGTGATCTACAACGCGATAGTAGCCGGCACTGGCAAGGGCGATGAGGTAATCCTGCCGGCACCGTTCTATGTCGCTTATATCGACATGATCAAGTTCGTCGGCGGGGTTCCAGTTCCCGTGGCTTGCGGTCTCGACCAAGACTTCAAGATTACACCGGAGCAGCTCGACGCCGCAATCACACCACGAACGAAATGGCTGCTGTTAAACTCACCCAATAATCCGACGGGCGTTGTCTATGAAGCGGAGGAATTGAAGCTCATTGCCGAGGTGCTGCTGCGCCACGAACATGTCAGTGTGATCATGGACGACATCTATGAGCATATCACCTTCGATGGCGTGAAGTTCGCCACCATAACCAACGTCGAACCAGCTTTACGAGACCGCACGGTGATCGCGAATGGGGTCTCAAAAGCCTACGCGATGACAGGTTGGCGCGTCGGCTTTGGCGCTGCACCAGCCGGAATGGTCAAACAGATGACCAAGCTCCAATCTCTGGTAACCTCTGGTGCGAGCTCGGTTGGACAAGCCGCCGCAATAGCCGCTTTAAATGGACCGAAGAATTTCATCCGAGAACGCGCCAAGTCGTTTGAAGCACGGCGCGATCTAGTGGTCTCTATGATCAATCAAACGACAGGATTGTCCTGCCAAGTGCCAAAGGGCGCCTTCTATGTCTATCCGAGTTGTGCCAACCTGATCGGCAAGACAACACCGGAAGGCAAGGTGATCCAGAATGACCGCGATTTCGTGAGCTACCTGCTAGAGACAGAAAATGTGGCCACTGTCCACGGCGATGCCTATGGCGTCTCGCCCCATTTCCGAATTTCCTATGCTTCCAGCACGGAAGAACTCTTGGAAGCCTGCACCCGTATTCAGAGGGCGTGCGCAGCATTAAAATAATAGAGGGAGCAGAGCCAACTGGGCCGCACGGTGGTATGCAATTACCACTGTAGCCCATAAGCCAAAGACGCACCGCCTTCGATACCACCAAAACCAAAGGCAATGAAAAGAGACTGGCCACGGCAAATCGACCAGCCCCATTTGTTTGATCAAGCAGCAACATCGAAGTCGATAACTGTGCGAACCACCTTGCCAGCCTTCATAGCGGCAAAACCCTCATTGATCTCATGCAGCTTAATTTTGTCCGATAACCAATCATCTAAATGCAAGCGACCTTGATGATAGAGCTCGATCATACGAGGCATGTCGACGCGAAAATTGTTCGACCCCATCGAAGAACCCTGGACTTTGCGCTCTCGAAGAAAATCGAAGCCGTGCAGCTCGATTTTCTCTCCGAAAGGTACCATGCCGACAATGGTCGCGGTACCACCGAAAGCTAGCATCTCGAAACACTGCTCAGCTGTCTTTTTCAATCCCAGGCACTCAATTGCATGATGTACACCGCCGCTGGTCAAGTCCCTAATACGCTCAACCGGGTCACCATCATTCGGGTTGATGAGGTCGGTAGCTCCGATCTTGGCGGCGAGTTGCAGCTTTGTGGGATTGGTATCGATAGCGATTATCCGCGCGGCACCCGCGACATAAGCACCGTTGATCGCCGCGATTCCAACTCCGCCACAGCCCACGACCGCCACCGTTTCGCCCATCTTGATAGCGGCCGTCTTGGTAGCAGCACCAAAGCCTGTCATCACACCACAACCGATCAGTGCCGCCCGGTCGAGCGGCATGTCCTTCTTAATCTTTACGATAGCGTTTTCGTGCACGAGCATCTGCTCGGCGAAGGAAGACAAATTGAAGCCCGTATGAAGCTGATCCGCCTTGTTCCACTCTAGCCGGCGCGATTGACCCGGCGTCATTTTCACGTCGGTATTGGTGCAGATCACGGTTCGGCCCTGCATACAGTTTTCGCAGGTCCCACAGAACACGGAAAGGCAGGTGATCACATGATCACCCGGCTCAACATAAGTGACCTCCGAGCCAACTTCCTCAACGATCCCGGCGGATTCATGGCCAAGAACAACGGGCAGAGGGTGTGGGTAGAGCCCTTCAATGAAGTGCAAATCTGAATGGCAGAGCCCAGCCACGGCGGTGCGCAAAAGTACTTCATGTGCCTGGGGCTTGCGGGTGTTGATCTCCTCGATCACAAGCGGCGTATTCGGTTCGTATAGGACGGCAGCTTTCATCAGACCCTTGCTCCCATAAGTGTTGCAACTATGCGACGAACTGTTTCAGACGTGGTGGCGCGTTGTAAAGGGACGGACCAAACGATCGCGGAGGCGATGGCGCCGACACTAGTCTCGCCAAATAGACCACCATAATCTTCCTTATCCAAAAAAAACCGGAGAAAAAGGTATGGCCGGACGCCTGGAGGGGAAAATCGTGATTGTCACTGGAGCAGGTTGTGTCGGTCCCGGCTGGGGCAATGGGCGCGCGATCACCTATCGCTTCGTCGAAGAGGGGGCATCCGTCTTCGCCGTCGACCGCTCGGCCGACGCCCTCGACGAAACCGTTGAGCGAACAGCGAAACTCGGCGTGAAACTTGAGACCTGCATCGCTGACATGACCGATAGCGCGTCCGTAAAGGCCATGGTGGACGCCTGCGCCAGGAAATACGGGCGAGTTGATATCTTGGTCAACAATGTTGGCGGTTCCGCCGCGGGCGGACCCGTCGAGATGTCGGAGGACGTCTGGGACGCACAAGTCGATAAAAATCTTAAAAGCGTTTTCTTAACTTGCAAGCACACACTCCCGCTGATGGAGTTGCAAAGGGACGGAGCGATCGTCAATGTCGCCTCGACCTCAGGACTACGCTGGACCGGTTCAGCCCAGATCGCCTATGCCGCGACCAAGGCGGGCGTCATCCAGACGTCGAAGGTGATCGCCATGCAGTATGCCCCCAAGGGGATCCGAGTGAACACCGTCGTGCCAGGCCAATTACATACGCCGCTAGTCGAGGCCCGGTTAGCTGACCAAAGGGCCGGTGGTGATGTCGGGAAACTCTTGGAACAGCGGTTGGCGCGTATCCCGCTTGGTTTCATGGGAGACGGGCGTGACACCGCGAACGCGGCTGTTTATCTCGCGAGTGAGGAAGCTCGCTGGGTCACTGGCACAGAGATAGTAATCGACGGCGGCATGACGGCCCGCGCGGGGTGATCCATGGTTAACCATGGATCAAGACATAGCAACTTCATCTATCACCTGTAATTGTGAAGCAGATCACGTGTGACCCCAGTCACGGCGCGTCTGTTACTGCAATACTAGGATGATGACAAAATCCAGGGATAAGAAGCACAAATACACCTCACCTTCTTACCACGTATCCACCCACGGGCGTTTCTTCTCCGCACCCGCGGGACGGGGTGGAATGGCCTCTAGGCCTGCAACAATCCAGCGACGCGTGTCAGCTGGGTCAATCACGTCATCTATCTCAAACAGCGAAGCGGTATTGAGCGCCTTACCTCGTTCATAGGCCTCGGCAACCATTTTCTCGTAGGCCTCGCGGCGTTTGCCAACATCCTCGATAGCCTCCAGTTTGTCCCGAAAACCTAGCTTTACCGAGCCCTCAAGACCCATGCCACCATACTCTCCCGTCGGCCACGAGATTGCGAAAAACGGTGCATGAAATCCGCCACCAGCCATCGCCTGGGCGCCAAGCCCATAAGCCTTACGCAGCACGATAGTAAAGACCGGCACCGTTATATTAGCGCCAATCACGTAGAGCCTACAGCAATGGCGCACCAACCCTGTCTTTTCCGCTTCCGGTCCAACCATATTGCCGGGCGTGTCACAGAGTGAGACTATTGGCAGGTCATGCGCGTCGCAGAGTTGCATAAAGCGCGCCGCTTTGTCAGCGGCCTCAGAATCGATCGCACCACCTATATGTCTAGGATTATTGGCGAAGATGCCAACTGGGCGCCCCTCAACCCGGGCGAGCGCAGTAATCATTCCGATCCCAAAATCACGGCGAAGCTCAAGGACAGAGTCGACATCGGCGATCAGCTCAATCGCCCGGCGCACATCATAAACCCGCAAGCGGCTCTCCGGCACTACATGACGGAGCAAGCGCTGGTCATGAACCGACCAATCAGAGAATGGACCTTGAAAGTAAGAGAGGTATTTCTTGGCTGCAGCGACGGCTTCGACCTCATCGGCGACCGCAATGTCAATCACCCCGTTCCTTCGCATCACGTTCGCTGGACCAACCTCCTCGGGCCGGAATATGCCGAGCCCACCACCCTCGATCATCACCGGTCCGCCCATACCTATGGTCGCGTTTTCTGTAGCAATGGTCACATCGCAACAGCCAAGGATTACCGCATTGCCCGCGAAACACCGCCCCGACGCGATCCCCACCATCGGCGCGTTACCGCTCAATTTTCCCCACAGATGGAAGGCGGGCGTGTGTAGGTTGCCTGAGTAAAATCCGTCCGTGTCGCCCGGCCGACCACCGCCTCCCTCGGCCAAGAATACAACTGGCAACCGCCACTGCTCAGCCAGCCGGAACAGGCGATCCTTCTTCTGGTGATTTTTTTTCCCCTGTGTACCGGCCAGGACCATGTAGTCATATGACAGCACCATACAACGCGTATCGGCTTCCGGTAGTAAGTCACCATTGATCTTCCCGATGCCACCGATCAGGCCATCAGCCGGAGTGCGCCGTATCAACTCATCAACCGGTGTGCGCGAACGCCTGGCAGCAACTACCATAGGGCCGTATTCGATGAAGCTACCCTCGTCGACCAAATCGTCAACATTCTCCCGAGCAGTGCGCGAGTTGGTCCGCCGTCGCTTGGCCACGGCTTCCGCTCGTTGTTCGTCGAAGCCGAGTGCGCGGCGATCCTCCACCTCAGCTAAGTCGGCGCGGATATGATCGAGGTCGAGTTCGTCTCTATCCTGATGATCTGCATAAGCGACCTCGCCCTTTTCGATAACGAGCAGCGGGCTACCCTCGAAGACCGTGTCGCCTGGGGAGACATCGACACGCCAGACCGCGCCGCTCACTTGTGCCGCGATTTCGTGCTCCATTTTCATAGAATCCATGATCATGACTACCCGTCCGACCCAAACCGAATCTCCCTCAACAACATCGATACTCACGATCGCGCCTGGCATCGGCGCACGCAGGATATGACCATCAAGTTCGTCGACAACGACACTAGACTCGCTGACGTTTGTCACCTTACCGGATTTACCATGATCGAGCACAGCAAGCGGGTCCGCTGCGTCGATCTTGGCTCCAGCGAGCCGGGCGTGTGAGGCTGTCTCCGTATTTGCAAGCGCCTCTCCGATACCCATTCCATCAGCCGACTCGACCAGTTCCCCCGCTAGACGCGTAACGAAATCAACGTCAAAGCTGAAGTCGTACCATTCCTTTCGGGACATCAACGCCACCAGAAACCCGATATTGGAATTGACACCCTCGAGCCGAAACGCGGCAAGCGCACGGCGGGTCTTAGCTGCCACCTCGTTAACTTTCCCCTCCCCCACGGGCACAATCATCTTGGCTATCAATGCATCGTAACGGGGGTTAGTGCGGTAACCCGCATAACCGTAGTGATCAATCCGGATCCCGGGACCAGCGGGCGGTTCGAACACCAAAACCGTGCCGCCGGACGGTCGAGCGTCGCCATTAGGCTGCATGGTCTCTAAATTAACTCGTGCCTGGACGGCTGAGCCACGAGGCGCCGGAATTTCCAAGCCTGTTATGTCCGCGCCGTTCGCAATGTCCAACTGCATTCGCACAAGATCTAACCCAGTGACCGCCTCGGTGACAGTATGCTCGACTTGCAGCCGGGCATTAAATTCAATGAAAAAATATTGCCCGTCGGGCGCCAATAGGAACTCCACTGTACCTAGGCCCAGGTAACCCGCCCGGGCTGTCAACTCGCGTGCATGCCCATGAAGGGCGCGACGCTTTTCCTCAGATAAACCCGGTGCGGGTGCGATCTCGACTATCTTCTGACGCTGGCGCTGCAAGCTGCAATCCCGATCGCCAAGAACCACAACATGACCCTTTCCATCACCCGCTACCTGCACCTCAACGTGGCGGGCCTGCTCTATGAATTGCTCCGCATAGACTGTGCCGTCGCCGAAGGCAACCTCCGCCTCGGATGAACACCGAGCCACCGCCTCCGCGACCTCTGAGGGAGCTCGGACTGCGCGCATCCCGCGCCCGCCGCCACCGGTCACCGCCTTGATCATGATCGCTCCGCCAGTCCCTAGATTTTTGAGGAAATCTCGCGCGCCATGGGTATCCAAAGGGCCCTCGCTTCCGGTCAAAACGGGGACACCAACTAAAGCCGCATGCTCCCGTGCCCGCAACTTGTCCCCAAATAGGGCCAGCGCCTCTGCACTTGGACCAACGAAGATCAGACCAGCGTCAACGACCGCACTTGCGAAGTTCGAATTTTCACTGAGGAAGCCGTACCCTGGATGAATCGCATCCGCTCCGGCATCACGCGCCGCCGCAATCACGCTCCCAATATCGAGGTAGGCCGCCGGTCCGGTGCCCGGCAGGCCAATTGCATTATCAGTTCGTCGGATATGCAAAGAATCTGCGTCGTCCTCTGCATGGATTGCCGTCGTCACCGATCCTACATCGGCAGCGGTCTGGGCAATACGGATCGCTATTTCACCTCGGTTTGCGATCAGGAGATGCTTCATGACCAGATTCTCTTCACGGATTTCACTAGTCACAACGTAAGCCGCCTGTTTCAGTTTAAACAACCTGAGCGCAACCCAGGTGTCTGATATTCGCGAGTTGTCACAACGACACGATGGAACTTGAATCAAGACAGTTCTAGCATCGCAGAAAAAATTTAGGAGGGTTAGGTGAAGGATTGTGTCCTAGTAACCGGAGGATCGCGCAATATCGGTCGAGGCATCTGCGAGCGTCTGACGGCGGACGGCCACACCGTTGTTCAATTCGACGTATTAGAGTCAGAAAACCCAGGTGCCGTGCAATTTGTTCACGTCGATCTCTCAGACGAGGCCGCAACATCGGAGGCGTTGGACGAACTGCGGAAAAAGAACCGTGTCACCCGATTGGTAAACAATGTGGGGATATCGGAGGTCTCGGCGGTCGAGGAAACCGACCTTTCGACATTTGACAAAGTAATTCGGATTAACACCCGGATAGCACTCCAATGTGCCAAAGCCACCGTTCCTGATATGAAACAGGCAGGGTTCGGCCGCATCGTCAACATTGCGAGTCGGGCTATCGTCGGCATCCCAAACCTTTCAATTTATGCAGCCAGCAAGGCCGCTGTGGTTGGTCTCGCCAAAACCTGGGCGATGGAACTTGCCCCTGCTGGGATAACGGCCAACGTGATTGCCCCTGGCCCTATTGATACCGATATGCTGCGCGGAGCCTATTCAAAAGAGACTTACGAGCTGGTTCGCCGGTCAGTTCCAGTAGGGCGTTTCGGACGACCAGACGACATCGCCAATGCCGTGAGCTTCCTACTCGATGGACGCTCCGGCTTCGTTAATGGGCAGGTTCTTCATGTCTGCGGCGGTATGTCGATAGGCAGGGCCTAGAGCAAGTCGCTAACGCCCTCCATTTTTTCCTCAGGAATGGCAACGACCATGCTGACATAGCGACCAGCGAGGTTCTCGACGCGCACGGGGACGAGCCGCGGAGGCCGGGCCGCATCAAAGCCCCGTGCGAATGGCCGCCAGGCTCTTCCGCCCGACAGCTCCCAGGGTTGTGTGAAAAAATGGTAATCTGCAAGCTTCTCGAAACAGCCCGTCCCGTTGCGGGCGGAGTCCCACTCAAAAATGACCAGGGGTCGGTCAAAAAAGATTGTATCGGCAAGCCCCGCGATAACCTGTTCCTCATGACCCTCGACATCGACCTTGATAGCCCGGACCGGTGACAGGGCAAACTCCTTAACCACACCGTCCCCCCGACGCACCGACAGGAAGGTTGTTGCGGACGGAGCATTTTCCAGGAAACGTGATGCGCCCGGGTTTGTACCAACCTCGCCATGGAAGGGCAGTTCTGTATCCTGGTCGGATAGGCCAAACTCTAACACACTCACGTGATCGAGATCGTTTAACTCCAAGTTTCGGCGCAACCGCTTGATAGTTGGCGGATTTGGCTCGAAGGCCACCACTCGGTCAAAACTGTCGGCGAGAAAAACCGTATGGTTGCCAAAATTAGCCCCTACATCCAAGAACACGCCACGTGGGCCAGTCACTAGACGCTTTATGATCTCGACATTTCGCTTCTC
>PBMU01000019.1 GCA_002722775.1 Rhodospirillaceae bacterium | reverse complement strand
TAAGAGGCAGTGCCATTGCTCCACTTCTTGTTTACCTCGTACCCCCATTATCATCCCTTCGATAAGCATTAGGCTCTTCTTGATTCGTTCGGTACCCCCAGCTGAAATCTCTAATTCATTTAAAATGGAGGGTTTGGTGGCCAAGCTAAGTGAACACCAAAAACGCATGAAGGCTGAATTCATCGAGAATCGGGGCTATTGGTATCCCTTTTGGCAGCAGGTCCTGGAGCTTTCGCCTGAGTTCTTTGAGGCCTATTGCACCTTTTCCTCGGTGCCATGGAAGACGGGTCCACTGGAACCGAAAGTGAAGGAGATGATCTACGTCGCTATGGATATCGCGACTACCCATCTCTATATGCCAGGCACACGTATCCATATGGCCAACGCGCTCCGATATGGGGCAACAAAAGAGGAACTTCTGGAACTTTTGCAGATTGTGAGCGTGCTTGGTATCCACTCAATGACTGAGGGTTTACCTGTTTTACTGGAGGAGCTGGAAACCTCAGGCCAAAAAGCGGACTTGGCTTCTATCCAGCTCGATCGGCAGGCCGAGGCGTACAAGCTTGAGTTTATCGAAAACCGAGGCTATTGGATGGATATTTGGGAGGCGCTCCTGAAACTCTCGCCAGAGTTCTTTAAAGCATACCTAGATCTTTCTTCTGTGCCATGGAAGCACGGTGTTTTGGAACCCAAAGTGAAGGAGTTTCTCTATATTGCGATCGATATTTCCACTACCCATCTCTACATGCCGGGCACTCGGGTGCATATCCGGAACGCTCTAACCCACGGGGCGACGAAGGAGGAAATCATGGAAATTATCTCTTTGGTTTCGGCTTGCGGTATCCATTCGACGACCGAGGGGGTGCCTGTGTTAATCGAGGAACTCGCTCGCTTTGACAAGGCGGCGGTGTAGCAATATTTAATTGGTGGAAGCAAATAGACCGTGGTGTCTGTTCCTCTGGGATAAAAACGGAAAAGCCAGCCTAAATTAAGGGTGCTCGAAAATGTGCTTGCAGCCACTTTGTACCCGGCGGAGTGAAAGGTCACACCGGTCCTAGTCAACCGCAGGAAGCACTTCCATCAGTACTTTTTCAACCTAGGAAATTAGTATTTGGAGTGCATCGAATAGCTGGTCGACGAATGAAGTATTTGCAACCAAGAATTTGGCGGCGACACTGTGAGCTCTTCCATCTAATTTGAGCCCGGCAAACTGGTTGGTGTATACATCAGGGTTTCACGTCATCTAGGTGCACGTTCCTTATACTGCGCGCAAAGTATCCTGGCCGCGGCGTGGTGATAGTCACAGTCGTCTGCGGCGATTGCGGGACGATCAAAATGGTGACAGTCAAGCCCTGCCCTCTGCGAGGTGCCTATTTCGCAGCTTCTCTTTCATGAGCTCCATGCGTTCGGTCCCCCAAAACAATTCGCCGTCGAGCAAGAAGGAGGGGACGCCAAAGATGCCAGACTTGTGAGCTTCGGAAACTAGAGTATTGAAAGCGAGAACGCCCTCGCTGGTATGGTAGTCAAGGAATTTGGTTCCACTTGCCCCGCATTTCTCTAAGATCAAGGCAATTGCCTCCGGGTCTTCAATGTTGAGTTGGCGCCTAAAGAATCGTTTGAAGACTTGATCGATATATGCATCGGCACAGTCCATTTGCTTGGCAAACAATAGTCCGATCGAAGCGGTGGTAGAATCGTATAGTTTTTGGGGGCCAAGAATGGTTAATCCGCGTTGATTGGCCAGCCTGCGGCAATCCATATAGGAATATTTCACCCGTCGCCACTGGTGTTCGTTACGAGTATCGACTGCGCCCAGATAGTCGGCGATCGGCAAATTATAAGGGCGCCAGTCCATATTAAGTTCATATTCGATCGCCATGCCGCGAATCTGGGTGATAGCTAGATATGCATAGGGACTCTTAAAATCGATATAGGTAGGTATGGCTCGGGATTCCATTTGCTTGGTTCCGTCCGTCATTCCGATGCCGGCGCTGGATCAAATCCAGGAAAGTTGGAGTATTGAGTGGGGTTAATAGTGTGCATGCCAACTGGGCAAGCCCGGTTTTACAAAGGACGATGCTCGATAATGGACGAAAGCGTTATCCAAGTTTTTCCCTCCTGAGGCTTATGCCGGCGGCTTCGCGATCCCAGGTATCCGAGGTAACGCCGTCGTTCCGCAGATCCGTCTTCTGAACTTTTGTGGTCGGCGTTTTCGGCAGTTCATCGACGATACGAACATAACGTGGGACCATGAAATGTGCCATGCGCGGGATCAGAAATTCGATCAGTTCGGTCGGGTCGACGGTCTGGCCACGCTTGGGGGCGCATACAATCATAACCTCATCTTCACCGTGTTCGCTTGGGACTGGGATGGCGGCACATTCTTGGACATTAGGGTGTTCATTTACCACTACTTCTACCTCGAAGGAGGATATGTTTTCACCACGTCGACGGATTGCATCTTTCAACCGGTCAACGAACCAATACTGCCCGTTTGTGTCACGGCGAAACGCATCGCCGGTATGGAACCAGCCGTTACGCCAAGCCCGCGCCGTCGCTTCCGGGTTCTTGTAGTATCCGTGATTGATTGCCCAGGGTAGGTGCGGGCGGATAATTAGTTCGCCCACTTGGCCATCGGGAACCTCGAGATCGTGCTCGTTGACGATGCGCAAATCGTTTACTGGGCGCGCGCTGCCGGCTCTCCCTGGTTCTCTGGGATTAGCCTCGGAGATAATAGGCGTGTTCAGTTCCGTCATGTTGAATATTGTGTATAGGTCGGTCCCAAATCGGTCATGGAAAATCACAGATTCTTCGGTAAGTGGTACAGAGAACACCATCCGTAAGGGATGATTCTTGTCATTGGCGTGGGGTTTCTCCTTGATAAGAAAACTGCACATGACACCAAGTAGGAAAACTGCCGTGCTCTGTGTCTCTCTCACGACGTCCCAGAATGTCTCGGTCTTGAACCCCGGGCTCATAGCGACCGAACCTCCCCGGCATAACATGGCATAGGTAATAAAACAGCCGGCGATGTGGAACATCGGGAGGTTGATCAGCGCACGGTCGTTGGCGTGAAGGCAGTGCCAAGCATCTTCGTTCATACCATTGTAGGCATGAAAATATGACGACATTGTGCCTTTAGAGGGTCCGGTAGTGCCTGAGGTGTAGACGATGGACTGTAGATCCCAGGGCTGAATTTTACGAGGCGGCTCAGTAGGCTCACCTCCCGTTGACATGATAGCCTCATAGTTAAGCAATGTGAGCCCGGCAACCGATGCGCTCGTTCCACCGCTTATTAATGCTGTTTCCAATGCCGCCGTATCGATTTCCGCCAGCCGTGGGGCGAGTTCGTGATGGGCGATGATCACTCTGGCGTCAGAATTATCGATTACATGGCCAAGGAGAGATCCGCGGTAACTGGTATTTATCGGAATGTAAACAGCCCCGATGTAGTTGATCGCGAGATAGGTCTCCAGTGCGGCGGCATTGTTGGGTAACCAGACGACGACGTGATCGTCCTGGCAAATACCCAGATCCTGTAAGGCAGCCGCCACACGTCGTACCCGGGTCAAAGTCTCTCCGTAGGCCCAGGATCCGCCGCCTTCGAAAACGGCAAACACCTGGTCCGGTTTCTCATGTGCATGGCGTTCCAGAACGTAACGCGAGACGCAAATCTCGGGTGGTGGCAGGACATCGATCACGGATTATCTCCCGATTGCGCAGCGAGTCTGCCGAATGCCGAAACACCGGGCAAGCGCATTTATAAGGAAACTCTGTTGCGGCGCGTTATCGTCTCAGGGCTTCCGAGGACGGTTTAAATTGCTCCCAGGTTGGACGTGGGGTGGATGATTTTCGGACCACTTCGCGATTTAACGATTTCAATTAATACAGTAAATTCGTTTTGAGATTTAGAGTTAGGAAGGTTGCGATTGTTGAGGCGGAGTTAGAAGATACATGCGGCGAACCTGATCGTTACGTCATACTCAAACATCACCGTTTGAATACGCTTGTAATGGCGAGTTGCTCGCCGATCACTTGCTGGACAATGCTTCTTGACTGACGCAGATGACACTTTAACAGTTGACCAATCTTAGCACTGGCAAGATATCGTTTGTAGACGCTGACCATTCAAACAGGGTTTGGTCGGCCAGCAATAGGAATGTTTTGGGGTCGAATTGACAGTATTTCGTCGCGGAGGTCATTCCGATATGACGCGGGTTTTCAGCCAGGAAAACCTGCGAGCCTTAGGACATTTAGTATCGCCCGCGCTTGTCGAAGGCGAGCGAACCGTCGTGCATATTCTTCCACTCTCCGGGCGCATTGGGCATATGGCGCTTGAGCCACACGCATTCTTCAATCTCCATCACGATACGCATGACCGGCTCGTTGTTGTCTCTCGGAATTACCAAAGCGTTCCATACAGCTTGGGTGTGCGGGACGTCGTCGCCCAGTATGTCGACTTCTTTGAAACCGACAACGAAGAGCTATTAGAGATGGGACACCATGACGGGGATAATCAGGATCTAGGACTTTTCAACCTCATGATCGCGTCCGCGCCGATGTTATTTGCCCGCTTTATCGATATGCTTGCGGAGCCCCGGTCGTCGATTAATTTTGAACTCCCTTCTTCCCTCCGCACACGTGCAGAGCCCTACTTCCGCTCTTGGGGTATCGGTGACGGCGACAAACTGGTCGCCCTTCATGTACGTGACCAAGGCACTCACGCACGCATGCCTGAACAGACTTATCGGAACGCGGATCTTGAGACCTACGAACCTTTGCTGCGTTTTCTCCTCGCGGAGGGTTACTGGGTGGTCCGGCTGGGTGGCCGGGAAGGGACTGATTTGCCACTCAGACATGACCGTCTGATCGATCTGTCCCAGTTGGCGAATTATGGGGACTTCCTGGACGTCGCTGTGGTTGATCGGGCCACCTTCTCTGTGATGAGTGCCTCGGGTCCCGAAGCCCTATCCCGAGTTCTGGGCAGGCCACTACTTCGTGTTAACATGCCCTTCGAGCCGCACATTTGGCTAAATGACAGTGACCTTGTGGTGCCGAAAACTTACTTGTGTTCCGCGCGAAAGCGCGCACTCAGCTACCAAGAATTGCTATTCGAAGGGCTCGCCTGCGTTAACACGGAGACGGGGTTTGTGGAGCGGGGGATTGAACTTCGCCAGAATACTTCGGAGGAATTGCTCGCTTCGGGCAAGGAGATGGTGGCACGTCTGGAGGGCAGAAGGGTAAGCGATCCGACATGTCAAGGGACGTTTCGCTCCATAGGTGCCGAATTTAATATGGCGTTCAGAACGTGGCCTAGGGACCGGCGTTTGCCGGGTGCTGAACGGGTCTCGGTCTATGGTCTGGCGCTGCCTTGGACAACAGTTTCGGAGGCCTATTGCGATATCAACCCCCAGTTTCTAAGCAGGTAATGCTTAAACGAGAGACAAAACAAGCGTCCGCCGGTGGACTCGGACACCGCTTCCAGTTGCTGTCGATAATTTGACTTAGGCTGTCTTATTGGGGTGGGTTTTAGTTTAGGTGATCCCCAATACGACCGTTACTGCCCCTCCCAGATTCCGGTTCACAACCCTATGTGCGAGAAGGAAATCTGATAAAGCAAGAAACTGATATTGGCTCACGCACGCTCGGTTTGATTGGTCTATGAGGTCTGTACGTCGTCACGACCCATAATCAAGTAATACATTCGTACAAAACTCTTTTCGATTGGGGCGTTGGTTAGTGGAGGAGCTCCGACAGCCGAGTGACTACACGGTCCGGAGCAACCGTGGCATTCCCCGGTAATTTTCCAATTCCGTGAGGGCAGCGCCAGATTGCGAAGATACCGAGCTTTTGGGGTGCGGCGACCTCCCATTCTAAGTTGTCACCGACCATCCAGGTTTCATTCGGCCTCGATTGCAAAGCGTCGAGTGCCCTGAGATATGCTTCAGGTTCGGGTTTTCCAACACCGGCCTCGCCCTCGATTTGAATATGTTGGAAATGAGATTCTAACTCAAAACGCTCCACCTTGGCTCGTTGCGGTTTGCCAGCTCCGTTGGTGATCAAGGCGAGCCTGATACCTTCCGACTTTAAGGTCTCCAGTGTGTAGATCGCATCCGGGTAGAGCGTGGTACTTGCGGTCATCAGGTCACCGCACCGTTCCGATATTTTCCAGCGGACCGACTCGGAAAAACGATTGTCAGAGCCCATACCACCACTGAGTATCCGAAACCGGGCTAGCGAGAGATCCATGCGGCCGGCCTTGTGGCGCGCCGGATCGGACCAGAAATGATGGGCCGAACCGTCGATCGCCTCGACTACCGCGTTTAGCTTGTGAGGTAAAGCTCGTTCCGCTCCATGGATCTCTATCCAGATCTGGGTGATAGCTTCGCGCCAGAATACAGTTCGGTGCTGATGGGGTGAGATCAGGGTGTCGTCCAAATCGAAAAGAATAGCCTTTGGACGCATGAATTTTCCTAGACGTTAATTCCAGAAGTGAAGCTGTCTTGGTAACCCTCCAGCGCTTCGAAGGGAAGGTCCGGAAACCTTTTTTGTACTCGAAAGGCCAGTTGGCCATTGATCCCCGTGCGCGCCAGCGTGGTCGTGAAGATTTCGCGGATGTTTCGACGTATAGTATCAGACAGAGCCTCTCGGCTTCTGACCAGAAGGTCCACCGATTCCCGCTTGACCATCCCGTCGATTTGGAGGTCACCGATAGCGCGCAGCGACAAATCGACCAGGAAATGCGTTTGCGTTACGTTGTCCTCCCCATCTTGGCCCTCTTTGTAGCGCTCCTGATTCAGAAATAGGCGAATTTGGTTCAATTGCCCCTGGTCCAGCAACGGTATGAAAAAGCCCCGCCAACCGCTGTCGCCCGGCTCGCTCGCGCGCTGCATAGTGGTGAATTCCTCAACCAGTGTGCCGGCTATAGGAATTCGTAGCCGTTGAATTGCTTGGGCTGCATCGTCGCCAAGCCAGCCGCGAAGGTCTCCGAACCGAACAGCCGCTATGAATAGCAAGATCGCGGCTGTCAACTGTGGCCCGGGACGCGCCACGTGGTCCTGACCTAGTTGGTTGACCACCGTGGGGCTCGTCATCTCAAGCAGCCGCAGGGTCTGGTTTAACGTTTCCCAATGCTGAGCTAAGTGGGTTAGTGGTGCTGGTGGTGGGGAGCTTTGTTGGTTTGGGGCCTGCGTCGGCTGGTCGGTTCGCTCCAGCGTGAGCCTTGTCCCCGCCGGAAGGTTCACAACCCCGGCGATGGTCATCAGGCCTTGCGGCGTGGTTAAGACCGTCTGCCCAGAAGTCGAAGTGCCTACCACGGTGCCGGCGAAAACTATGCCTTGACCATCGGAGACCGCATTGGAGGGTGGCGGTTCACCGGGATGCCAAACAGATAGGACCCGGATTTCCAAACGCTCGATCATCGTGGGCCCTACAATTGGTGCGTTGGCACTCAACTTCATAGGGTTTGCTTTTGTTTCAGTCGTCCTCGATTGACCGCTGGTGTTACTACTGGCTTGCGGCTCAGCACGGTTGTTCGTCTGAGCCGGAGCGTATGGCAAGTTGGATGGTGTGGCTTCCGCCTTGGTGGACAGCCCGATCGTGTCAGTTTGAATAGGTTGGCCATTTGAGTTAGTCATCTGAGAAATTTGAGCCTGTGAGGGCTTGTAGGGTTGGGCGGTGAGCGGCGATTGGCTGGGTTGGTTAGGGCTATTTTCCGCTGGGAGCGGAGAAATCCCGCTAAACTTTGTCGGTTCTGCGGCCGGTTGGGTTTTTGGGTCTGGTGGCTGGTTGGTCTGGGCGTCGGGTGCCCGCTGCACCTGGTCCGAGGCGACAGTCTGGGTGCTGGACGAACCACCCAGATTCTTATTGGCGTTAGATGAAACAGCAGGTGTACTAATCGGGCGCCGCTCTCCAGACCGGGCTGAAGTCTTAGATGTCGCATCATCGGAAACCGCGCGGGTCGCCGCCTCGGCGGCGTTTTGCAATTGAGTGTAGGTACCCGGACGATTGGTTGCGCCAGATAAAAATGGTGTCCCGGGCTTGGATGCCTGGCTCGACCCGCCCTGTGAGCCGGTTGATTCCCCCATTGTTGGTGCTTGGGCCTGGCTGGTCTGTGGACTGAAAGGTTGAGAGATCGGTGTTGTTGGTGCTTGTGAGCCGGATTTTAGAATTATAGTAGCAGTAGTAACGGTTCCTGGAACCAGTTGCGTGCTTGCCATGCCAACGCTTCTTGACTGAGGGGTGCTAGGCGTCTCTGTTTCAGTGTTCTCGGGGTTGGCTAGTGGTGTGGATAGTGCGTTTGTTCCGAGATGGGCCTGAGCCAGTGTCAATGTATCCGAACCGCTCGGGCCCGTCTGTAGAACGTAGATGTCGCCCGGTTTTAAGGTCACCTGGGTGCGGCCGATAAGCTGCACCGTCACTTCTCCCCTCGACGTGGAAAGCGATACTTGACCCTGGGGTCTGACGTCTGTGATTTGGGTCTGGAGTCGGGTTCCCGGCGGTACCGCTGGAAACGATTCTATGCCGCTAATGATGCGTGCCGTGAAAGTGCTGGCGCTGGGTGTCCCCGTTCCGGTCGGGGGCGTTGGGATTATCGTGCTCACCTTGCCTCGAGCAGGACGTCTACCGCGGCTCTAACATCGTCAGCTGCGTCGCAGTTCGGATAGCGTGTTAGGATTGCAGTTTGATTTCGGATAGACCTCAGCACGCTCACGTCGTGACGGATCATTCCGAGTAAAATTGGTTCGTATTTAAGAAAACTGTCGCAAGCCTTCCTCAAAGTCTCGTAGGTCTTGCGGCCTTCTGCGTGGCTGGCGCAATTGTTGATTACAATCCGAATGTCTGCGGCTGGGTTAGCTTGGATTGAAATTTTGATGAAGGCGTAGGCGTCAGTTAGAGCCGTAGGCTCTGTATTGGTAAGAACCAACGTGGTGCCCGCCCGGCTCGACAGGCTGCGCACCGTGCGGTCGATGCCCGCGCCAAGGTCCATGACCACCCGGTCATAGGACGATGAAAGTTCCAACAGGTCTGAACCGAGCGTGTTAAGCCGGTTTGGTGGCAGTGCAGCGAGACCGCCCGAACCGGATCGTCCGGCTAGCACGTCGAAATTCCCTTCGTCGAAGTGCACCTTGGCTTGGGCCAGTGAAAGGCGACCAGATATCACTCCGCCCAGGTCTCGCTCTGGCATTAGGCCAAGTTGGATATCAACATTGGCTAGGCCGAGATCCGCGTCGAATAGCAGGACACGTTGGTTTCGTCGAGCTAAGGCGTGACTTAGGGTAATAGAGAACCAAGTCTTTCCGACCCCCCCCTTGCCGGACGCGATGGCTATAATATTGCGCTTTTTGTCGAGCGGGTTCGAGGCCGCTGAACGCGTTGTCGAGTTTTGAACTGCGTTCATCTCCATGCATCCTTTGCTGGTGCCGGGCTTGAATGCGATTGCCGCTTCGCGCCCTTCCGGCGTTGTTCGACGAATGTGTCGCTTCCGGCTCGACGCAATTGCGGTTTGTGTGCGGACGGCGACCGTTCCTCGATCGTAATCTCGTTCTCGGGCAGCAATAACCGTGCCAAAGAGACTGGGTTGAGCGGTGCGAGGCCATCTGTGACACTGGGTCCCATACTAATGCCTGACAAGAACAATTCTCCGGTTGCAGCCGCACTCAACAATGCGCCGTGGCGCCGTGTCGTGTCCACGCGTGTGATGATTAGTCGGCTAGCACCCATTTCGGTGTAGATATGAGCAAGATCTGCCGCCTCACGTGGATCGGTGCCATCAGCCAATATTAAAATTACTTCTGCTTCGACGGCGATGATCAGGGCCTTCTGCCGCGCATTATCGTCGGCGTTGAAAGGGTTGCCGCCTGCGCAGTCGATCAAGGTAATGCCTTTAGGATTGCTGGCGAGTGTTGCGTCCCGCAGTGCATCAGCATCACTTGCACTCAATAGGTCGACCTCAAGGATCCGGGTAAACGCCTCTAACTGTGCAAAACCGCCGGCGCGTATTGTATCGGTGGTGATTACGTTTACGGGTTGCTTGGCTAGGACCGCCTGCGTAGCCAGTTTTGCCGTAGTCACCGTCTTGCCCGCTCCTGGTAGTCCAACTAGCATAAAAATGCCGGGCTTTGATGTTTCAGGTAGTGGGGCGAAGGTAAAGACTTGGTCGATGGACGCGGCTAGCGCTACATTGGCATCATCAAGTCCAAGATCTCCCGCCACGCTCAGCAATTTCTCTGCAAGCACGGGCGGTGCGCCATGGTGAGCTAGTATGTCGTTGATTGTATCGATTGGGTCTTCTAAGTCGAGTAAAGTTCCATCGTCCAAAAATCCGCTATCTTCTTCCTGAGACTCGACTGCCGCTGTGATGCGCACTCCAAGCCCCTCTTCTGCTTTCTGCGAAGAGACGATGATTGCATTATGGCCGAAATGCTCCTTGACTAGTGCCATGGCCTCGGACATTGAGGGCGCACTGAAAGTCTTTAACCGCATTCGCCGTCCAATCGACCCTGAAACGTTTTGACCGGCAACCCAACCATCACAATTGTCCTAACGTTCTGATTTTTGCTTTGGGGTGAATTTCGTTTTGTGACATCACCACTGTTTGTGGCCGGAACCGCTCAATTATAGAGCGCACGAAGGGCCGTGCAGCGGGCGATGTCAGCATCACCGGAACCTCCCCTTCCTGTGCGAATTGGTCCATCACGGTGCGCACGTTCGAGATGAACTGCTGCAATTGGCTAGGTGCCATTGAAAGTTGTCGATCGTCTCCTTGCCCAATGATGGATTCGGCAAAGGCCTGCTCCCACTCAGGCGACATGGTCACCAATGGTATAAAACCGTCGGGCGTCGTGTTTTGTTCGCTAATCTGTCGCGCAAGGCGAGTTCGGACATGTTCTGTAATCTGAGCGACGTTCCGCGTGAACGCACAGGCCTCGGAAATGCCTTCCAGGATGGTCGGCAGATCGCGAATGGAGACCCGTTCGCCCAAGAGGTTTTGCAACACCCGCTGTACTCCACCCACGGCAATTTGGCTTGGAATCACGTCACCGACCAGCTTCTGATGTTGTGTCGGCAATTCGTCCAAGAGGGTCTGTGTTTCATTATAGGACAGCAATTCCGGCATGTTGTCCCTTATCAACTCGGTGATATGAGTGGTTACCACGGTCGCTGGATCGACCACGGTGTAGCCCTTGAACGTGGCTTCTTCACGGTTTTCAGGGTCAACCCACATCGCGGGCAGGCCAAATGTCGGCTCGATAGTCTCCGTACCCGGAAGGTCGATTGACTGGCCGTTCGGATCCATCACTAAGAGGCGGTTGGGCCGGACATCACCGCGGCCAACCTCGATCTCTTTGATGAGTACGACATAGGTGTTAGCTGCAAGCTGAAGATTATCCTGAATTCGCACCTGCGGCATAATGAAACCACTCTCAGCGGCAAGCTGGCGACGTAGTGCTTTGATCTGGTCTGTTAATCTTTGGCCTCCAGACTCGGCGCTGACCAGGGGCAAGAGGCCGTAGCCGAGCTCGAGACGTACTAAGTCGATTTGCAGGCTGGATGAGATTGGCTCCTCCGGCGGTGGAGTCTGGGATTCTAGTAACGCGGCCGCCTCTGCCTCAGCGGACTCATTCCGATGGCTCCTAAACAATAGGTAACCACCACCCCCTGCCAATAGTGCGAGGCCAAGGAATGGGACCATTGGAATGCCCGGCAAAAGGGAGAGAATGATCATCAACAGAGAGGAGACTGCTAGCGCCTTTGGATAGCCGCCTAGCTGGCTGAAGATCACCTTGTCGGTGGGCCCACTGGTGCCGCTTTTGGTCACTAGCATGCCAGCTGCGGTCGAGACTATTAGCGCTGGGATCTGGCTCACCAAGCCATCGCCAACTGTAAGCAACGTATACGTTTGGGTGGCTTGGCTGAAGTCGAGGCCCTGTTGAGCGATGCCGATGATGATACCGCCCAAGACGTTAATCAAGGTAATCAACAATCCTGCAATCGCATCCCCTCGGACGAATTTGGAGGCGCCATCCATCGCTCCAAAGAAGGTGCTCTCGGCGTTTAACTCTTCCCTTCGTTTGCGCGCTTCATCCTCGTTAACTAGGCCGGATGACAGATCGGCGTCAATCGCCATCTGTTTGCCTGGCATAGCGTCGAGGCTAAACCGAGCAGATACCTCGGCGATTCTCCCGGACCCCTTCGTGATTACGATGAAGTTTACGATCACTAAAATTCCGAAGACAATAACGCCTATCACCGGATTGCCACTCATCATAAACTGACCAAAAGCCTGGATTACCTGGCCGGCCGCATCAGTGCCAGTGTGCCCCTCTGCTAGAATCAGCCGTGTCGATGCCAAGTTCAGTGACAATCTCAGCATTGTGGCGATTAAAAGGATCATTGGAAAAGCGTTGAAATCGAGTGGCTTGTCAATGAACAGAACTGTCATCAGGATCAGCACAGAGAATGCGATCGACACGCCGAGCATTAGGTCCAGCAGCCAGGTCGGCATCGGCAAGATAAGGACTGAGAGGATTGCAACCACGCCGAGCGCCAACGCCAAGTCACCACGTCGTGTAATCTGGCCCAAGATGTCGCTGAATGCGTACCCTTTGGTATCCTGCGCCGGGGCTTGTTCCGATGTGTCCGCCATTCCGTTGGCGCTCCTCGCTCAGGTTGACCCTAGATTGGTGCCTGCTCAGCCTCGCCAGGTGGTGGGACCTGAACTCCAGCTTCGGAATATGCCTTCAGTTTGTTGCGCAATGTGCGGATGGAGATACCAAGGATAGTCGCGGCGTGCGTGCGATTGCCGAGACAATGCTCTAGCGTGTTGATTATTAGTTGACGTTCGACGTCCGCGACTGTGCGTCCAACAAGTGACCCCGCGTCCTCAGTGCCGGTGGTCTCGTTCAACCCCGGGGCACCCAGCTGCGGCCCCGGTGCGGCGGCGGAGACCGCAGCCGTGCCGATTGGGGGCAGGGGAGAGACAGCTGGTTTAGTCTCCGAGCCTAACTGTTCACCCGTGAGAGTTATCGCACCTTCGTCGATCTCGTCACCCGCAGCTAGCAGAACGGCCCTGTGCATGGTGTTCTCAAGTTCGCGAACGTTTCCGCGCCAATGATGTCCTTCGAGGCGACGCATCGCCGCTTCCGATATTGGCCGTGCAGGTAAACCGTTGGCCTCTGCATACTTGTCTGTGAAATGGTCAGCCAGTACACGGACATCGCCTGGACGTTGACGCAGTGGGGGAAGTTGCAGATTGAAGACGTTGAGACGAAAATACAGGTCCTCTCGAAACTTTTCCTCACGCACGTGGCGTTCGAGGTCACGATTCGAGGTGGCGATCAGCCGTATATCGACCTTAACCGGTTGAGATCCACCGACCCTGTCGATCTCGCGCTCTTGGATTGCGCGCAACATCTTGGCCTGCAGGCGGATATCCATTTCACTTATCTCGTCCAGCAACAGCGTGCCGCCGTTGGCTTCCTCAAACTTTCCCACACGCCGCGCGACAGCCCCGGTGAAGGCGCCCTTCTCGTGACCGAATAGTTCAGATTCCAATAGGTTGTCTGGGATCGCGGCGCAGTTGACTGACACCAACTTTTCCGAAGCCCGTTTACTCTTGGAGTGGACGTAGCGGGCCAGCACTTCCTTGCCAGTTCCGGATTCTCCGGTAATCAAAATGCTCGCGTCCGACGCTGCAATCTGGTCCGCTAACTTAAGAGTGCCAGCCATCACCGGATCCTTGAAGATAACAGAGGTCTGTTCCTCCGAAACTGCCTGAAGGACAGCAGCGATCATCTCTGGGTTTGGGGGCAGTGGGATGTATTCCTTCGCGCCGGCCTTGATCGCCGCGACCGCTGCGTCCGGATCATTGCTGACACCGCAGGCGACCACCGGTGTGTTGATCCGTTCCTCCTTTATGGATTTCAGAAATTTCGCGACAGGCAGTTTGATGTCGATCATGACCAGGTCGGCGCCTTGACCTTCACGCAATGCGTGCAAACCAGCCTCGATGTTGTCAACCTGCGAGACTTTCGCACCGCGCGAGATGGCGATTTGACCGGCAGTGCTGATATGACCCTCGAGCATCCCGACGATCAGCAACCGCATGTCTTTCTCCTTTGTAAATAGCTCGTTGGTGGTTCCTGTGAAACCGTCATCCAAAAAAGTTCAACCGCTTCGATGGCGGTAATTTTGTGTTCAAATAAGTTTCAAGTGTCCGCGGATTTTCTTGGCGCGATATCGAGAGCGCTCCTGCCCTGTAGATCTCGCAGACTAAAACCTCATCTGCGGTGTTGCGTTCAAGTTTGGAAGCGATAGGCGCGAAAATCATGTAGGCCATGACAGCGCCATAGAAAGTTGTGAGCAATGCAACAGCCATAGCTGGGCCGATTTTCGATGGATCGTCCAGGTTGGCTAGCAACTGGATCAGGCCAACTAGGGTCCCGATCAGGCCCATCGCGGGCGCCACCTCGGCAGCTCGTCGTAAAACCCCGACGATCCTCTCGCGGCGTTGTATGATAGCTTCAATTTCACGCGTAAGTACGCGGTCCACATGGGCTTGCTCACTTCCGTCCACAGCGAGTCCTAGCGCGCGTTGTAAGAAAAGTTCACCTTCCAGCCGGGGCAAGAGGGACTCTAGTGCCAGTACACCCTTGTCACGGCTGATCGAGGCTAGATGCAGGATCCGCTGGCAAGCTGTCTGTGCCACATGGGCTCGAGGAAATAGCGTTACGAAGACCTCGACTGAAGCGGCGATAACCTCCCGGATGCTAAACGAAATCATGGTCACCGCGAGTGTGCCAAAAAGCACGATGAGCAACGCCGGTGTATTGTAGAATGACGTAATCGAACCGCCGATGACGAGGGCAGTCGCGACCATTCCAAAGGCAAATAATAATCCAAGCAGAAGGGCAGCGTCGAAAGTCCTCGTCGACGGCGGCAGTTTTCCCACCCGTGAAGATTGTCGCGGCGAGATCGGAGTGAAATCGGCGTCTTGAGGCTCTGAATCAGCCATGGTTCACGTGCTTTCCGCTTTCGAATAAATGATGCAGTTGTCAGCCGGTCTGTTCGGACTTGATGATTTCCGTCATCGTCACGCCTAAGCGTTCGTCGACGATCACTACTTCACCCCGCGCAACCAGGCGATTGTTGACGTAGATGTCAATCGCTTCTCCGACCTTGCGGTCAAGTTCCACCACGGCGCCCCGACCAAGCTTTAAAAGCTGGCTGACTTGCATCGTTTGCTTGCCTAGTACTGCTGAAACCTGGACTGGAATATCGTAGACGGCTTCCAACTCGCGGGCGGTGATCTGGTTGCTTGGATCATCGGCGAAACCGTCTTCGTCAGCATCATCGTCTAGCTCATTGTCTGCCGGCATTTCCTCGTTTTCGAGATCGGCCAGATTGAGGTCATTGTCGTCAGCCATGCGCTACTCCTGCGCTGCGGGAGCCTGTTTGGGCTCGGTTGGAGGATTTGAGCCCGGTTTGCCGGTCTCGGCTTGGATTTCCAATTTCGTTGAGTTCAGGGCTTCCACCTCAGAACCCGTTGTGACTTCGCTAGTCGTTTCAGCGGCCGACGCTGCTTCAGTTTTGTCCGGGGGATCGATCTTAGAAGTGCCTGCAGTATTTTGGATATGGCGGTCTACGTCGCTAATCTCTGGCACTTTCCTATTGCACCCGCGCGATGGAAGGCTGGTAAGCCCCCGTTCGATCATCTCGTCGATCTGGGCCCAGGTTTCGTCGAGCGCTCGTTCGACTGCGCCAGCATGCCACGAGATCCGGCAGTCAGTGAGTTCCAATTCCGGGTCACCGACGAGGACCACTTGACCCTCGTAGCCCACGCGCGAAGCCATCAGGTTAACTTTTTCCTTAATCTGCTCCTCCAAGTCTGCAGCCACGCGGATCATTACTTTCGGCTGGTCGGTCAGGAAGCGGAAAGCTTCATTAATGGTGTGCTCGATTTGAGGCAGTTCCGAGCCACGAAGAAGTTCCGGTGCTAGCTTGCGCATAATCGACGTCGCGAGGTTAATGGCGTCGTGTTCGATCTCCGCCTTCCATTTTTTATACTCGAGTAATAGATCTCCAACTTGCTGAAGAATCTGCTCGAGAGAAAGGTTTGCTTGCTGTTCCAGCGAGGCCAGGATCTCGGCCTTTCCTTCCTGCTTGCCGTTCTGGTATGCGGCTTGCTTTGCCTCTTCCATCTCTTCGACGGTGAAGGTCGGGGCTGCGTCCTCTCGCGCTAGCCGTTCGGCCTCGAGCTGCGCCTCTTTCTCGGCGCGTTCGCGTTCGATGACTTCGTCGTCGAACATTGTGCCAAACATGAATTTCTGCATGACGTTTAGACCCGCTTTCCTGTTGTCTCTTCGGCTGGCCAGGTATCAGGCGGCATGAAAAATCATGCGCTCCCGGTTTCCGTGTACATCCAGTTTCGGATTATGGCGACCGCCTCTTCCGGGTGCTTTTCGACAATCTCTCCAATTTTCTTCATCGATGACGCCCGGACCCGACCTTCGACTTGGTTAATGTCGATCATCTGGTCGAGCAGGCTTTCTTCTTCCTCGCCCTCGAGGAGTTCGGCCATGTTCTCGTCCCCCAATTCCGCCGCTGCGTCTGGTCCCGTTAGCTGTGCGACGGCGGTGCCGTCGCCGGCAGCTAATGCGGCAGCGCCTTCCGGCGACGGTGGGGGAGTCGTTGGCATAGACTCGAATAACCTCGTCAATACGGGGCGAACTACAAGCAGGATCACAAGCAAGCCTACCACCGCAAGAACTAACACCTCGGCAAGTTGTAGAAACTCTTCCTTCGAGATGCCAAACACTAAGGTTCCATCGTCGAATTCGAGTGGCTCGAGCTTGACGAACTGCATATTCACTATCTCGACTGTATCGCCGCGGTTCGCATCATAGCCAACGGCCGATTTGACCAGGGTCTCGATCTGCTCCAGTTCCTCGCTTCCGCGCGGTTTCCAGACCTGATCACCATCGTTGTTCTCAGTATAGACACCATCCACCAAAACGGCGACTGATAGTCGCTTGATCTCACCACTCTCCTTAACCCGGTTGCGCACGGTCTTGGAGATTTCAAAATTTATAGTTTCCTCGGTTCGTGTCACGTTGCTGTTGGAGCTAGTTC
>PBMU01000018.1 GCA_002722775.1 Rhodospirillaceae bacterium | reverse complement strand
TGGCCGTGGTTGATGATCATCTGACCGGCAAACCCGGCAGCGCCCCCTAGGAACATATCGTCGTCGCCGTCACCGTCAACATCTCCCCATGCCATTTTTGGCCCAAGCTGTGACAATCGATTCGGTAACAACGGTTGTCGTTTGAAATCATCGTAGGGTGTTTCTTGATGAGCAATCGCGCCAAGGATTTCAGAACGCTCGAACAGCCTTCCGTCGGCCGGCCCGGCTTGTCGCTGGCGGTCGGTGAATTGGGACGGCATTTCGGCAGCCCGATCGGATTCACTTATTGTGTACGACCGATCGACTTCCAGGTTTTCAAACTCCTGGATCTGCCCACTTGGCCAGTGAACCGACAGCTTTTTAATCTGGTCGGTAGCCCCCAGACCAATGCACAGTGTCGGTTCCCCGGCAGACATGAACCCGCTTGATTGTGTCAAGTGCCTTGTCAAGCTGTCACTGGTGGTGTCGATCGTGACTTTCGCACCGATGCCGAATCGGTTGCTGCTTTGTCCGACGAGCCGCACCTTAATACGATGTTGTTGCGCCACATCGTTCCGGTAAAGGAGTGGTTCGGAATCGTAGTTATTGACAGCGATGTCCAAATCACCGTCGCCATCCATATCGGCCATCGCGCATCCGAAACTAACTCCCTCGTTGTCCAATCCCCATCGTTTCCCAAGCTCGCGGAACACGAAGTCCCCGTGATTCTTATAGACCCTGTTTCGTTCCTTGCGAGGTTCGGTTGTTTCCCAAAACTTGATACCTTTTTTGTCAGATGATTTGGCGAGCTTGTTCGACAAGTCGCTGTTCATAAAGTTGCGCGTAAAACCGTTGGTGATAAAGACATCCTCCCGGCGGTCGCCGTCCAAGTCGGCGATCATCACCGACCACGTCCAGTCGGTTGCGGCCAGCCCCGTTAACCAGGCACACTCCAGGAATCGATCCGTCCCGCTGTTCATAAAGACAACATTTCGCATGTACTGACGGGGCGTCGGATATTCGAGGAACCAACCCAGACGCTCCATGTCGCCCATCGAGATCTTCTCTTGATAGTGAGTTGTTGCTGCCATATCGGTACCGATTAGATCCAAGTGGCCGTCGCCGTTCAGATCACCACTTGCGGCGCCCATCGAAAACCAAGGGGTATGCGGCAATGCCTGTGGAGATACCTCGGAAAACGTACCGTCCTGGTTATTGCGCAGCAATTGATCGGGATCGGTGAAATCATTGGACACGTACAAGTCAGGCCAGCCGTCGTTATTGTAGTCCCACCAGGTCGCGTCCACGCCGTGGTAGTTCCCAGCAATGCCTGCTTGCCCAGTCACATCCGTAAAGCGCACGTCGTCGGGATCGGTAGTATCGTTGCGGAATAAATAGTCGACCTCCGCGGCGTAAACCAGCTTGTAGGTACCGTCTGGGAAATTCAAAACTCGCATGAAGTCCTGAAACTCTTTGGGCATCCGGTAGTCGCCTGGCTCGCCTTCCAGCGTAAACGTCTTTTCTTTGAACTTTGGCTCGCGGTGAGTCAAAACGAAGGCATCCAGGTCGCCATCGCGATCGTAATCCGCGAGTCGGGTAACGACATTGGCGCAACGAGTGGGCAGCCCGCAAGTGTCGATCACGTCCCGGAAGGTGCCGTCTCGCTGATTCATGTACATCCGGCTATCGGCCAGATAGCCACCGATGTAAAGGTCCAGCCAGCCGTCGTTGTTGACGTCTGCGAATATGGCTCCTGTCGACCAAAGCCCGTCGTCTACGCGGGATTGCAGGGTGACGTCTTCAAACTTGAAGTCTCCCAGATTTCGGTAGAGGCGAGGTCCTCCGTGAGGCCGCGTGAGCAAGAGATCCGGCAGGCCGTCCGCGTCATAGTCGCCAGTACTCACGCCACCGCCCGAAAAACCGTTGTCGAGATTTGCCTCCTCTCGTTCATTTCGTGGTTTGAACTGGTGGCGAAATCTGATGCCCGTTTCGCGCGAGGACAATTGGTGGAATCTCTGCCGATCTGCGGAGACGCGCATCCGGACGCTGAGCGGAGTGGATGAGATCGAATCATTCGACCCGCCTTTTGGCGCAGCCGGTAATTGATCCGAGGGCGCCTTGGTACAGGCGATAGGACCAAGCGCGAAGCAAACGAACAAGGTTTTCCAGGCTGCTGATGGAAAAATCTGACCTACAGAATGCGACATCTGTAACACTTTAGCCTAGTGCTTTGACAACTCTTAAAATTAGGGTGCGAGACGACAGAACAATATAACTGGCAACGATTTCTGTCGTCTCACACCCTAAAGTTTAGCAATTACAAAGCACTAGTGTAGTAGGGCACCGCTAATTGACGCTAATAAAGAGGGAATGGCCAATGGATTTTTTTCACAAGCGCTGCCATTATTAGCGTACATTAGCGGTTTCTATCTCAACGGCGCGAAAAACTCGCGCAGATCTTGAGCATATTGGTCGGCACATTCAAAAATCCCGAAGTGACCGCCACGCTCCATGTACTTGAATCGCACTACATTGTAATATTTTTCAGCCCGTGACTTGAGCAACGGCACAATGTCCTTCGGGAAGGACAAAATTCCTGTTGGCACTTCGATTCGTTCGCCCGGTTTGACGCTCCAGGGGTGATAGTGTGATTCGTAATAGATCCGAATCGCCGTGCCAAACGTGTTGTTGATCCAGTAGAGCATGATGTTGGTTAAAAGCTCGTCCTTAGAAAACACTTCTTCGATGTTGTTGTTGCAATCGCTCCACTGGTGGTACTTTTCCACGATCCAGGCCGCGGCGCCGGTGGGTGAGTCGGCAACCAGATGTGCGAAACTCTGAGGACACGTCATGTTGACATGGCTGTAACCGGATTGTTCGATCCAAAACCGTTCGGCCGCCTTCCAGAATTTCAAACTCTCCGGGTCCCGAGGCCGGATGGGCGCGTTGGCCAGTCCGAAACCGCGAATAAGGTCGTCGCCCCGTTCGTCTTCAGGGCGCTCATCCCGCATGCGCTGCCCCATGTAATTGATGTGAATACCGAGCAAGTCTTCGGGGAATTGATGCCCCCAGGGAAACGTGATGATCCCGCCCCAGTCGCCGCCGTAGAGACCGTACTTTTGGTAGCCAAGTTGGTGGAGAATCTGGCGATAAACGGCCGGGTGATGCTGGAACCCAAACGCTTTGCGTGGCACCTGATCGGATAAACAGAATCCACAGAGCGAAGGGATCACCAGCGTGAACGAATCTTCGGCCATTCCGCCGTGGGCCTGCGGGTCAACAAGCATCGGGATGATCCGCAGAAACGTGGCCCACGACCAGGGATATCCGTGCAGCATGCACAAGGGCATCGGATTGGGTCCTTTACCCGGAATGTGCATGAAGTGTACGCCAACATCGTCGACCTGCGCTTTGAAGTGCTCATATTGATTGATGAGCGCTTCCTGCTTTCGCCAATCGAACTGATTGAGCCAGTAATCGACCAGCTCCATCATGTATTGGGTGTTGGTCCCGTAGTCCCAGCCCTGCTCGTTAAAAGACTGAGGCCAACGAGTGCGTTGCAAGCGGTCATGCAGATCATCCAACGTCTCTTGCGGAACGTTGAGTTGGTAGGGTGAAATGGAGATGGCCATCTGAGTTGTCCGCAAGGTCCGCCAAAGTTCGTCACAACGTGCGCTATCTTAGTCGATAAGGTGACACGACTCAAGCGATTGATGGTCCAATTTCAAACGCTCTAACCGGCAGACTACGGCGGGGAGCGCGCGAGGGGGTTATTAGCTACCGCCTCCGGTGAGATTGCGTTTTCGGCGACGTTCCAAACGTAGATCGCGTTGAGGCGCAAGTGGCTACGTAAAGTGAGGGCGTATCGCCACGTTCCCTCCACTCTCTCCCCGACAGTCGCCGGCCACGATCGTCGCAATGGATTGAATTCTCCGGCGACTTCTGGGTCGCGGTTAAACGAAGCGATGACTCGCAACGCTGTCGCACCGACCTACCGGCGCACGCGCTTCAAACCAACCGCCAGCACGCTCAACAAGCCCAGCAGAACCAACACGCCGGAACCGGGTTCGGGGATCGGTTCGTAGAAGCGAATCTCACTTGCGCCGTCATAGCCACCCGGCCCCGCCACATTATCGTACCTGACATACCGAACCGTTTGCGGCGGGTGGATGATTAAGGCATTTTGAATCGCTTCTACACCGGCGGAATGGACAACGCTGAAGGACTGAGTCGTATCACTACCGTCGAAGGTGGGATCCGTACTGAAGGTGAGCGAAACGTCCGTTACGCTGTCTCCTGGCTGAGCCCGATCCCAAAAAGACCAGGCACCCAGCGTGACGTCCGACCCAAAATCTAATTCGATAAAACCGTCCGCCGCCGCAGCATTGGTCGTTGCGTATTCCTCGGTTGCAGACTGCGTGTTGCCAAAATTCACCGCAGCTGAACCGGTCTCTTGATTGATAAAATCGAGGTGATCGGGTGTGCCGTTTGCGGGCGCGGTATCGCCACTCAGGTCTGCGGTGAAAACATTACCGGCGGCCCAATCGCCACCCACCAGGGCGCCGCCAACGGCGTCGGGCGCGGCGGCTGTGATCGTTGGATTGGCGAGCAGTTGATATACCAACGGTGTAGGAGGTGTAGGAGGCGCTGGAAGAGGAGGAAGCGCAGGAGTGTCGTCGTCGATCTGGAGATTCAACGCCGTATGGCCTCCGGTGACTACGGCAAAGTCAAACAGATCGCCTGCCGAAACGCTGGGAAATGAAAAACCAAACGTGGAAGTACTGTCGACGGCGACAAGTGTATCGCTTACAAGCGAGGTTCCGTTACGTGAAATTCTAACTTGTGTTGGCCCACCGTTCTGGTTCTCGGTCCATGTGCCCGAGATGTTAATAGTGGGGTATGCCGCCGGTGCGGTCCAACGCGCCACAGCACCGCCGCCGGTCGGTCCGAACGACATTTCACCCGGGCTCCATTCAATAACCCCGGCCGTTACGGTGCCGCCATTGGTGTTCCTGGAGATGTTCGGATCGAGGGAACCAACCGAGTGTTCCCAAATCTGAAGGTCACCACCACTCGCCCCGGTAAACAAAATCGCATTTCCGGCCGGGGCGAAAGTGGAACCGGCACCGGTCAAATTACCCCAGGTCCAGTCACCAAACGGATTGGTCGCCATGGTCTCCCAATCGCCATTGGCCAGCGTTTGCCAATCGCCAGGAAGTTCGGCCAGAGTAGCCGCTTGGGCTGTCGTTGACGTCACCAGAAAGAGCGAAATACAAAGAATTAATGCCAGAGATAAATGCAACATGCGCGTTGCGAAGCGGGGTTGGATGTCGACGATCATTGGCGCTTTCTCCCGTATTTTGGCTTGAAGTGTGCCTGTGGATTTCGGATAATCAACCCGAATTTTAACCTAAATCGCACCCCGTGTCAACAATTTGACCTTTTTTCTTTAAAGAAGGCCAATAGTTTGCAATGAAACGACGTTTAGGCGATAATCAACGTGAAAAATGCCTTTTCATCCCAGCTTCGCCGTATTCGGTGCAAGGAGTTTCAATGATTCGACTTAGCTTCTCAGCCTGCATCATGGCTCTTGGACTGCTTGCCCTGACGACCAATCCGGTGGCCGCTCAATATCTACCACTGCCCAATCCGACCATCATTGCCTCGGCCCCCGATGCGCCGGATATCCCAGAAGGAGACTGGAGTGCCAGTAACGTTTTCGAAGCGGATCTGGACACCTGTACCAGCTGTGACTCGACCCCAAGTAACGGCATCGCCGACCACATCGATTTCATGAATCAAACACCGGGCTCGGCGGCGGTGAATCTTGGTAACACACATAATTTTCCATTCGGGGCGTCGTTGGAATACGCAACGACCAACGATGGGGCCGGCGGCACACTAACTGAGCCCGATGCGTTTATCGAATTTGATTTTGGGCCAACACCCCCCTTGATCTCGGCCTGGTCGTTTTGGGATCGTGCCCATACGTCCGATGGTGTGGGCCAGGCATCCCTTACCTTTAGCGCCGATACAACCTTTGACATGAATGATGCGACGGAAATCTTTGCAACTCCGCACTCCCCATCGATCGAATCAATCCAGAATCGACTCATTATTGACTCCCCTCAAGCGTTGCGATACGTCAGGTTCAAGACCGGGACTCCCGCCGGTGGCTTTGACGGTGCCGGTGAGATTCGCTTTTACACAACGGACCCAACGGCGGCGACCATGAGCACCTGGAATCAGGCAGGTGGTGGATCGTGGAACCAGTCGTCCAATTGGTCGGGATCCGTTCCTGACAGCGACCGTGTACAAGTCACCTTTGGTGATGCGATCGCCGCGACCGGCACGGTCTTTACCGATCAGGACGTGACGGTTCACTCGGTAACATTTGTTAACCCCATCCGGTATATCTTGGCCGGAGGTGGAACAGTGACGCTGAGCGGCAATACGTCGGTCACCAGTGCATCGCTGACCACGCTGTTGGGCGACCATGAAGTTCAAGCCCCCGTCGCGCTGGCCAGTGACACTTCTGCGTCGGTGTCCACCGGCACCTCGCTCACCTTTAACAATTCACTCGATCTAGGTGGCAACACTTTGACCAAGACGGGCGGAGGAACACTCACCGTGAATGGTCCGTTGACCACAGGCACCGGTGGTACGGTCGACTGCCTGGCTGGCACGTGTAACGGGACGGGGACGGTGGTCGGCAATCTGATTAACGGAAGCATTGTGGCGCCGGGCGGCGGAGACGTCACGGTCGTGCCGGAACCCTCCAGTTGGATGATTTTTCTATTGGGGGTGTTGGGGCTTACACTAGCCCGACGCGCGAGCGAGGGAGAGCGAGCGCACGGGCGAGAACGCACTCAACGCTGCCGAGCGATTTGGCAGCGGGCACGGCGTTCTGGATACAGCTTTCCCTCCCCCTCGCTCGCGCGTCGGGCTAGTGTTGATAAACGTGCAACATCAAAACTCGCGCGTCGGATTAGTGTAAGTGGGGTCGGAACGCTCACACTCATCCTACTTTCCTCGCTCTTGGTGTCACCCATCCACGCCGCCATCGTGGGCGATGTGCAGGCTGATTTTCAAATGCTGGAAAACGACGATTGGGAATCAATGGCCGTCAACCCCAACGGCAATTGGACCTACGGCAACTTTTCTGGCCCAGATAGCTCTTTTGTCGCACAGCAAAACGCGCTGCTGTTCACGGCAACCGATACGGGTGGCCCACTGCAGATTTGGGAACACTCCGTTGGCGTGCTCGATCCGAACCTCGCCTACAATGGGAATGACGTGGAAGTGATCAGCTCGATCGCAATCCAGTGGGATCCGGGCGAATTGTCGCTAGGCCCTTCCGGAGGTGGTTCGGCTGCACGCTGGACGGCTCCCAGCAACTACGGCAGTCTGCAGATCAGCGGTTCGTTTACGGAGAACCAAAACGGCGGACCGACGGCAGTTTCTGTTTTACACAACGACGCCTCTATTTTTGACCAAACGGTTATTGCGGTCGACGAAGTGGCGCCCTTCAATCTGCTCTTGGCCAATATCACCGCAGGAGACACGTTCGACTTCGCCGTGCTAACGGGCAGTCATGCGAGTCTGATCGCCACGCTGGACGCCGATGTTGATCTCGGAGCAAGTACGTGGAATCAAACTGCCGGCGGCGATTGGAACGCGATCGGAAATTGGACCGGCCTGGTTCCCAATAGTGACGCCGCGGAAGTCACTTTCGGCGACAAGATCACAGCGACCAGCACCGTGTTCACCGATCAGGACGTGACAGTCCACAACGTGACGTTCGCCAACCCGAACCGGTACGTCGTCGCCGGTGGAGGCACGATTACGCTCACTGGAAACAGTTCGGTCGCAACCGCTTCGCTCAGCACGCTAATCGGCGACCATGAATTTCAGGCGCCCATCGCCCTGGCCAGTGATACCGGTGCGAGTATCTCGGCAGGTACGACGTTGTCTTTCAATAACTCCTTGAATCTGGCCGGCAACACACTGACCAAGACCGGTGGCGGAACCTTGGCGCTGAACAACAATATCGTGACAGGAACTGGAGGCACGATTCAATGCAATAGCGGTATCTGTGGTGGTTCGGGTACGGTCAATGGGGACCTTTCAAATAACGGTGTGGTTGCTCCAGGCAGCAGCGCCGGTGCACAGTTGGTCGCCGCCACGGTACCGGAACCGTCGACGCTGCTGCTGTTGTGGGTGGCATCCCTGTTGTTCTATCGATGCCGCTGGCAACGCCGGGAACGATTTTGAAAACCCGCATTTGAGCGTTTGGCCACACACTGGCTCTGCCAGTTCGCGAACGATTCTCAAATCCAAAAGTTGCCCTTCGGGGCGACCAAATTTCGCAACGTACAAGGACTAGCGCTACATCGAAATCGCAATTTTTACACCTCTTTCCGCAGCGGCCGAAAGAACTCGCGCAGATCCTCGGCCATTTCTTCGGCACGTTCATGGATCGCGAAATGGCCCCCTTCGGCGTAATCGTTGTAGTGCACGACGTTGTAATACCGTTCGGCCCGTTTGCGCACGATCGGAGCAAGTTCGTGAGGATAGGCGGCGACCGCCGTGGGAACTTCGATCCGCTCGCCGGCCGGCAATTCCCAAGGGTGGTAGTACGACTCGCTGTAGAGCCGAATCGCTGACCAGAATGAATTGGTCACCCAGTAGAGCATCAAATTGGTAATGATCATATCGCGCGGAAACAGTTTTTCGAAATCATCTTCCCAACCGCACCATGCGCGCCATTTCTCGACAATCCAGGCTGCCAAACCGGCGGGTGAATCGGTCATGCCCACGGCCAGCGTCTGCGGTCTGGTCATCTGTTGATGGCAATAGGCCCCCTCGTCAATCCAATACTTTTCCACATTCTTCCAGTAGCGGAGCATGTCGGGGTCCTTCGGCTTGACAGGGGCCCACTTCATGCCCAGGCCGCGCAAGATGTCCGGATCCTTGTCTTCCGGATCCCGTTCATCGCCAAGTCGTGGAAACAGACAGTTTAAATGGATGCCGACAAGGTGTTCCGGATGAAGATACCCAAACGGGGCCGTTAAAAACCCGCCCCAATCGCCACCTTCGATTCCGTAGCGCTGATAACCGAGCCCGTCAGTCATCAGTTGATCGTAAATCGCCGGGTGATGCTGGAATCCGAATCCTTGCTCTGACGGATAAGCGGATAATCCGTAGCCGATGATCGACGGCACGACGACTGTAAACGCGTCTTCCGGATCGCCGCCGTGCGAGGCGGGATCGGTGAGCATCGGCAGGATCCGCAACAACAGCACAAACGACCAAGGATAGCCGTGCATCATGAACAGTGGGAGCGGGTTGGGGCCCTTGCCCTGCTGATGGATGAAGTGGATGGCCAGGCCGTCGACGTCTGCCATAAAATGGGGAAATCGATTCAGCTCCGCTTCCTGCTTGCGCCAGTCGTATTCGTCCAGCCAGTAAGCAATGAGCTCCTTCATGTACGACAAGTCAACACCGCGCGACCAGCCGGTCCCCGGGACCTCGTCGGGCCAGCGAGTTCGTCGCAGACGTTCATACAAATCGTCAAGCACCGGCTGCGGGACATCGATTGTTTTGGGTTGAATGGTGACTGGCATGTTGTGATTCTATGGAATTATTGGGGTCGGGCCCGACCCCTGACCAGAAGCCCGTCGCACTTCAAATTCGTGACCTGACCGCGGTTTTCTGATATCATATAGGTTTATCCTGATTTGTCCCCGTGCAGCTTTTTTCGAAGAAAGTTTATATGCTGTTGCCGCGAAAGAGAAGGGCACCTGGTTCGCATTCTGGTGACCGTCGTCTGCTGCTTGAATCGCTTGAAGATCGACGCGTGTTGGACAGCACAGTCGTCTTTAACGAAATCATGTATTACCCCGACGGGGATGAAACCGCACTGGAATGGATTGAGCTCTACAATCAAATGTCCATCAACATGGACATTTCCAGTTGGCGGCTCGAAGGTGGCATCGACTACACGTTCGCCGAAGGAACTGTGATTCCTACCCGCGGATACGTGGTCGTTGCCATCGATCCAACACAACTTGCATCGCAAACCGGTTTCTCCGCTGCGGTGGGTCCATTCACAGGACGATTGTCCAACGGCGGCGAAGAGCTGCGGCTGATCAACAACGCCGACCGAGTGATGAACGTGGTCGATTACAGCGACGGCGGCGACTGGCCCGTCGGCCCCGATGGCTCGGGCTTTTCGTTGGCCAAGTCGAACCAGCTGTTGGGCAACGAGGCGAGCAGTTGGACGACCAGTTCCCAGCGTGGCGGCACGCCGGGTGCCAGCAATACGGGCGAGTCGACAGTCAGCCTGCAATATCAAACACTTCCCAATCCTACGATCACCGCCTCAGCACCAGACGCCCCGGCCGGTGATTGGGGCGTTGAGTACATCTTTGAAAACAGTCTTAACCAGGACCTGACTCCGGTCAACGGCGTTCCCGACCATCTCGATTTCGTCAACGGAACACCCGGTGCCTTCGCCGCGAACTTGGGCTCGACATATACCGACACTCAGGAATACGCGTCCGACAACCTGGAGGGGGGTGATCCGGACGGATTCATCGAATTTGATTTTGGTTCGGAAGTCACGCTTGGCGCGTGGTCATTCTGGGATCGCACGTTACAGGTCGATGCCGTAAACCAGGTGTCACTCACGTTTAGCACCGATGCAGTCTTTGACGCGGGCGATACGACAATGCAGTTCTCTTCCGTTCATCCCCCCAGTGACGTGTCAATTCAAAGTGCGTTCGTGATCGACCCACCCCAGACCGTGCGCTATCTGCGATGGGATGTGTTGACCCGGCATCCCGGAGCTAGCGGTTTTGATGGGGCAGGCGAGATGCGATTTTACGAATCGCTGCCGGACCAGACGGAGACAACCGAGGAGGTGGTTTCGATCGGCGACACCGCCAACGTATTGGTGCCGTCGGACGGAAGCCTGGGCACCACATGGACCGACGAGAATTTTGTCGATACGTCATGGCCGATCAGCGGTCCGACCGGTGTGGGATACGAATCGACCGGCTCCTCACACGTCGCCTATCAGAACCTGACGGGGGCTGGTGGAGTATCTTCGTTCACCGGATCGCTGGGCCACGACTTTGTCGTCAACTCGTCGATCAATGTCACGCACTTGGGTGTCTTCGACGATGGCGCCGATGGTCTGAATCGAACACTGACCGCCGAGTTGTGGTCGCGTTCGGGCAACTCGGGGACCAAGCTGGCGGATCTACAATTCACATCCGCTGATCCGGGAACGCTGGTTGACAGCAATCGAATCAAGCCGCTTGTTTCACCGTTGAGTCTGAACCCGGGTGACTACACCATTGTCGGTCATGGCTACGGTACCGCTGGCGGAACTGAGCTCGCCGGAAACGAGGGTCAGGGGGGGCCTTCAGCCGCCTTCAAGAGTCTGGAGGACGGCGGAGGTGTGATCTCGTTCGTCGGTACGAGCCGGCTCGGCACGACACCCGGTGCGTTTCCGAATTTCCCCCAAGGAGGCACGGTCAATTACTACAGCGCCGGTACGTTTCAATTTTCCACCGGCGCGGTGAGCGGACTGGTTGCCACCGACATCGAAGCCGAGATGTTTGGCAATCAAACGACGGCCTACATTCGGGTCCCGTTTTCGCTGACCGAAGCCGACATGGTGAATACGCTGCGTCTGGAGATGACGTACAACGATGGTTTCGTGGCCTACGTCAATGGTGTCGAGGTCGCCAGCCGAAACGAACCGGCAACTGTCAGCTGGAACTCTGCGGCGACGACCGGAAGTTCGAACTTCGTCATCGAGACGTTCAGTATCGATGCCACCGGCATTCCGCTGGTCACGGGCAACAACGTTTTGGCAATTCACGGTTTGAATGAAGTCAACAACGACGCCCAGTTTCTGATTCGGCCTAAACTCGAGGTCGACAGAGGGCCTGGTGGCTCAGCTCCGATCGAATCTTCCATGGTGATCAACGAAATATCGCCAGGTGGTTCGAGCGGATTCTTTGTTGAGTTGACCAACACGGGCGATAACTCAGAAGACATCGACGGAATGATCATTGCCAGCTCGACCGGTCAGGAGTACTCCATCCCCGCTCAGACGATTCCTTCTGGCGGCTACGTGTCGATCAACAGTGCCCAATTTGGTTTCACCCCTGCCGATGAAGACACACTGTTTCTGTACTCCGGAACGAAAGAGCAGTTGTTCGATGCACAGCACGTCACCGGGCGGCTCCGCGGTCGCTCGCCGCAGCACGACGGTCGCTGGCTTTATCCCGATATAGAAACTCCCGCCGCGGCCAACAGCTTCAGTTTTCAGGATGGGATCGTGATCAACGAGATCATGTACCACCATCAACCCAACTTTGGCACCGGCGGTTCACCGGGGACATTCAACACCACCGAGTTGCTGCCGATCGATAACACCGCTTGGCGCTACAATCAGACGGACGGCTTTGCTGGTGGTGGGATCGGCACCACGTGGTACACAACGACGCATCCGACCACAATGCCCAACTGGTTCGACGGCCCTGCTCCACTCGGATTTGAAACCGCGTCGCTTCCACTGAACATTAACACCACGCTTACCGATCCGCTGACCAACAACCCTTTCATTATCACCACCTATTTTGAAACGGAATTCCAGTTCAACGGCAACCTGAATGACGTCACCAATCTGCAACTCACGCACATGATCGACGACGGGGCCGTGTTTTATTTGAATGGTCAGGAGATCGATCGGTACCACCTAAGCGGTGCGGTGGGTACCCCCGTCAACGTCGATGCGCTTGCCAGTTCGACGGTGGATAACGCATTGTTGGTGATTTCGTCGGTGTTGCCGGCCGACGCGCTTCAGGTGGGCACCAACCGTCTGTCTGTCGAGGTACATCAACAGGGTACCGGAAGTAGCGACATTGTTTTTGCGGCCGGCTTGTCGGCTCTTGAAGAGCTGTCGCCGCCGATCGAAGGCACACCCAATTCCGAGAATGACGAAGAATGGATTGAACTTTATAACCGCGGACCGAGTCCGGTTGATCTAAGCGGATGGCGGTTTGATCGTGGGATCCGTTACGAATTTCCTTTCGGGACCACTTTGGCGCCCGACAGCTACCTGGTTATCTCCAATGACGCGGCCAGCCTGTCAGCTGACCATCCCGGGGTCCAGGTGCTGGGCAACTTTTCCGGGGGGCTAAGTAATCGCGGAGAGTTGCTCCGTCTGGTTGATCAAAACGACAACCCGGCCGACGAGTTGCATTACTTCGATGCGGGCAAATGGCCAGAGTATGCCGATGGAGGTGGGTCCAGTCTGGAGCTGCGAGACCCGACCGCCGACCACTCGCAGGCCCAGGTTTGGTCGGCCACTGACGAATCGACTCAGGCGACCTGGGGCAACTATTCCATTCGTGGACTGGGAACGCAAGTCGCTAGCCCCAGCAACTGGAACGAGTTAGTGCTCGGCTTGCTCGACTCGGGTACCGTGCTTTTGGATGACATTTCGGTCGTTGAGGATCCCGACGGTGCCGCCATACAGCTCATTCAAAACGGCACGTTCGAAAGTGACGCCCTTGGCGGCGAAGCGGCAACGTGGCGAATCACGGGCAATCACCAGGGAACGGTTATCGTCGATCCGGACAACGCGTCCAATCAAGTGCTGCAGCTCGTGACCACCGGCGCGACGTTACAGCTGAGCAACAAAGCGGAAACGACACTCAAGGATGGTGCGAATTTTGTCACCCTCAGCAGCAGCAAGCAGTACGAAGTCTCGTTTCGGGCCCGCTGGGTTGGCGGAAGCAATTTGGTGCACAGTCGTCTTTACTTCAATCGTTTACCGAAGATTCATCAGCTCAGCGTGCCTCAGACGGGTGGCACGCCCGGCACCGTAAACTCGACATTTGCCGGTAACGTCGGCCCAACTTATTCGGCTTTCCAACACAGCCCGATTGTACCTTCGCCCACCGATACGGTCACCGTTACGGTCGAGGCGGAAGACCCCGACGGGATCAACGGCATGAAGCTGTGGTGGTCGGTGGATGAAGGAACCTGGCAGAGCAATACGATGATCAGCGGTGGCGATGATTTGTACACAGGCAGCATCCCAGCGCAGGCGAACAATTCGATCGTTCAGTTTTATGTTGAAGGCGAGGATGGCAACCTGATCAGCTCGACGTTTCCCGCAGCCGGCCAGGATTCACGGGCGCTGTACAAGGTTCACGGTTCCCTCCCATCGACCAGCGCGCTTGACTCGATCGAGATCATCATGATCGACTCGGACAACGACCAGATGTACGTGCCCGAGAACAAGCTGAGTAACAAGTTCATGGGCATCACGTTGGTGCATAATAACACCGAAGTGTTTTACGACATCGGCATGCGTTTGAGAGGCAGTGGATTTGGTCGCAACTTCATCGTCCCACCCGACAATTTTCGCGTGACGTTTCATCCCGATCAGCTTTTCCGTGGCGTACAGAGTCGACTCGCAATCGATGGTACGGGTAAGGGCCCCGGCAACACACAACAACACGAAATCATCATCACTCACATGCTGAGCCGTGCCGGGGCGGGGGTCAGTCTGTACAACGACTTGATACGACTGACCAGTCCACGTTTGGTGGACGACGGTGTCAAAATCATGCAACTGGCCCGCTACGATCAACTATTTTTGGATGAACAGTTTGGCGATGACAGTGGCGGCTCCGTCTTTGAACTCGACGTGAATCGATACGAATCCGGTACGACCTGTTGTGGCGTAGAAGGTCCAAAAGTCGCGATTCCCGAGCAATTTACCAGCGGAGACATTCGCAATCTGGGCAGCAATCCGGAGAATTATCGCTGGTACAACTTGATCAAAAACCACCGCGACGAGCAGGACTTTTCTCCGATCGTCGAGATGTGGCAATCGTTCGATCTCACCGGAACGGCATTGGACGACGCAACTCAGCAGATTCTTGACATCGACAGCTGGATGCGAACCTTTGCCTTCGAATCACTGGTTCAGAATTACGACGTCTATTCGTACGGCATGGAACACAACGTGACGTTTTACATTCGCCCCAGCGATGGTCGTATTATGGCGTTCCCGTTCGATATGGACCACAGCATGAAGCCTCCTGGCTGGCCGGGTAGTACTTCGGCGGGACTGCGAGGCGGAGCGAACCTGGCCAAAATCATCGACTTGCCTCACAATCTGCGCATCTTTTACGGCCACTTCGACAATTTCCTCGACACGTCCTACAACCCGACGTATATGACCTCGTGGATCAATTATTTTCAGTCGCTCACAGGCGAAAATTACAGTGGCAACCTCTCGTTTTTGACGGCTCGCTATAACCACGCACTGACGTTGCTGCCTTCGGGCGTGCCGTTTGCGATCAACGGTTCGACAACGCTGAACGTGGGTAGTGCCACGTCGGCAACCATCGAGGGGACCGGATGGATCGACGTCCGCGAGATCCGCACCCCTGGCAGCGATCAACCGCTTGCAGTCGACTGGCGGGCCGAAGGAACCAGTTACGCAGAAACGTGGGAAGTGGACATACCGGTAGCACCCGGCACCAACAGCTACAGCTTTGAAGCGTACGACTACCAGAACAACCTGATTGGAACCGTGTCGGTCGATGTGACCAGCACGGCGACCAACGATGTCGCCGGTTCGCTGCGGA
>PBMU01000017.1 GCA_002722775.1 Rhodospirillaceae bacterium | reverse complement strand
TTCGCTTATGGCGGTCCAGGTCGCTGAATTCGGGGTTGCGCACCGGCCGCACGCCAAGACCCATAAATCGCCAGACGTGGCGCGCCGTCAGATCGCAGTTGGTGCTGTTGGCCAATGCTGTCAAAAGGTGGGCGAGGCGGAGGCCTTGGTCGCGGGCGGGATACAGGATGTACTAGTCTCTAACCAGATTGTTGGTTCGCGCAAACTCGATCGTTTAGCAGCCTTAGCCAAAGTAGTAAGGATCAGTGTTTGTGTCGATGATGCCCGTAATATTGAAGACATAAGTTCTGCCGCCCAAAAGTTTAACGCTGAGATCGAGGTTCTGGTCGAAATTGATATCGGTGCGGGACGCTGTGGTGTGGCGCCAGGCGTGGCGGCGGTGGAATTGGCAAAGAAAGTGGATGCTGCCAAAGGACTTAAGTTCGCCGGCTTGCAGGCGTATCAGGGCCGGGCTCAGCACATCCGGGGCTTTGGTGAGCGACGGATTGCTATTGAGAAAGACGGTGGGAAAGTTAAGGACACAGTCCAGAAGCTTGAGGATGCGGGATTAGAATGCCGGTTAGTTACGGGGGCCGGTACGGGAACGTTCCAGTTTGAGGCAGGAAGTGGGATCTGGAACGAGTTGCAAGCCGGCTCATACTGTTTCATGGATGCCGACTATGGCCTCAACCTTAACGAGGATGGCACCTATGTTGACACGTTCCATCAGAGCCTTTTCGTATTAACTACGGTGATGAGCCATCCGATGAAGGGTCGCGCGGTGCTGGATGCCGGGCACAAAGCGGCTTCAATTGATTCGGGCCTGCCCAAGATCGCTGACCTGGATGACGTAACCTACGCTGGTGCCTCGGATGAGCATGGGACCCTGGTGCTGGGTACGAACGCTCCGACAATCAAGCTTGGCGACAAGTTGCGACTGATCCCGGGTCACTGCGATCCAACGGTCAATCTGCATGATTGGTACGTTGGTGTACGTGGCGGCGTGGTCGAAGCACTTTGGCCTGTTGCCGCGCGCGGTGCGGTATTCTAGATCATAGTGGAAAACGCTCGGCGGTGAACACCATGACACAGTCACCGGATATCCCCGAAACCTCCATTACTCAGGAGCAAGACGATCTTATCGCCGAATTCGCATTCTTCGATAATTGGATGGATCGTTATCAGTATTTGATCGATCTGGGGCGGAAGCTGCCAATCATGCCCGGGGAGTATCTCAGGGATGAATTCAAACTCAAAGGGTGCCAGAGCCAAGTCTGGTTCGTCGGTCAGGTGGCGGGAGACCGGCTGGTTTTTCGAGCGATTAGTGATGCGGCGATCGTCTCGGGACTGATAGCGGTACTTCTAAAAATATATTCTAACCGGACCCCGCGTGAAATAATCGATACCGCGCCCGATTTCATCGCGGATATCGGTCTTGAGACACATTTGAGTCCGACGCGTAAGAACGGTCTGGGTGCCATGATCGAGGCGATCAAGCGGCGCGCCCAGGCGGCGCTCGACGCCCAGAGTGATTGAGGGGGTGGTTGTTGGGCGCAATAGATGACATCTACCAAGACAGGCTGCTGGCTAATGCTGGTGACATCACCCGCAACCAACGCCTAGAGAATCCGGACGCCAGTGCAACTGTCTTCTCTCGGTCTTGTGGAAGCGCGTTGACTGTTGATATCAACATGCTAGACGGAGTTATCACGGACTATGGCCAGGCTGTAGAGGCGTGCGTGCTGGGTAGCGCGTCGGCGTCGATCTTTGCAAAGGTGGTGGTTGGCAAAACCCGTGAAGAGGTTGTAGCGGTACGTGCTGCTATGCAAAGTATGTTGAAAAAAAATGGTCCACCACCAAAGGACGAATGGGCCGAACTGGCTCTGCTAGAACCTGCCCGGGCATTCACGAACCGACACCAATCAATCCTTCTGCCTTTTGATGCCACTGTCAGGGCATTCGGGGACGCTAATGTTGCGGCCAGTGATCAGAAATGAGCAACTAGAAATTCGAATAATATACTTGCTTGACCAGCAAATTTCCGTACGCTCTCGCGACTTTAAATCGAGAAAATGAAAATGGCAGATAACCTATTTCCATGTGATGATGCCGATCAATGCTATCGCGCCGTCACTACAGCCTACCACGAGATGCTTGCCCGCCGTGAGGATGACAGGATCGCCTTTAAGTCTGCGCTTGCGGTTTTCCGGCACCACCACCCCGAGGTGCAGCCGTCTAAGGCGTCCTTCGTTATTGCAGAATGGTTGGGCTGATTTTTTGCACGCCCCCTGACGTCTTTTGGGCATCACCTGTGTTGGTTCCACTGTCGCGGGTTTATAGCAGACCCCCAGTATGGAATGTCCGGAAACCACGCATGATCTGCTTAAGTTGGAACTTGGATAGCTCCTGAACCAAGTGCCACGTAACTCCAATTCGTGTGAAACACATCAGGGTATCAAAGTACCGTTTCCTCGTCTTAAAGCGCCATAGCGTGGCGCAAACAACATGGCCAAGGCCTGAAACGCACCTGCAACCACCGCGACCATTCCAGCGGCGTTCAGTGCATGCTGCCCGCCGAGAATACCCGGTCCAAAGGCGGCGAGAAGGTAACCTATGATGCTTGAAATGGCGGCGACTAGCGCTGTCAATAATATCTGCGTTGTAAGTTGGTCCGTGAGCATGCGCGCCGTACAGGGGGGGCTGATGAACATCGCGATTACAAGTATTGAACCGACAGCCTCGAAGGCTGCGACGGCCGCGACGCCGGTGGCTAGGACCAGGCCCGTCCCGACCAGCGTTGGCGAGATGCCGAGTGTGGCCGCCATTGCGGGGTCGAAGGTTGTGATTTGTAATTCTTTGAAGAAAATCAGACAAAGGAAAGAAAGCAGGACAGTTACAACGAAAAGAGTTGTTATCTGGCGCGGCAAGGTGGCGAGGACATCCGGGTCGGTGAGCGTATCCCAAGTTCCATCCGGTCCGATCCAGATGATCGTCTCCAGGCTACCGAACAATGCATGTTGTGTGTCCAGATGTACGTTTGAAGAGCCAGTCCATTCCAGCATGACCACCCCAATGGCGAACATTACGGTGAACACGGTTCCCATCGCCGCTCCCGGTTCGAGACGGCCGATCCGGCGGGTGAGCTCGATCAGCATGACCGCCACTAGTGCTGACACGAGCGCTCCTGTCATCATGGTGAAGGCATCGATCACACCGGCTAGCACATAGGCTCCAACTATCCCGGGTAGAACTGCGTGGCTGATTGCATCCCCCATCAACGACTGTCGGCGTAACACGAGAAAATTGCCGACGAGTGAGCACGCGACGCAGGCCAGCATGGGCCGCCAGTATTGCAGGCAGATCGACGGTCAGGAACTCGCTAACACTCGGCATCAAGGGGTTGAATTGCGGTTGCTGAGGGGGAGGCGAGCGCGGAGTTCAACCACAAGGTCTTCGGGTAGAACGTCCGTAATCGGCCGACTACCCCACTCGACAGTGCCAAGCGCTTGATCCGGGAAATCCATCAAGTATTGGTTCCAAAGCTCCAAGTCCGCGATTGTCTCTTGCACCTTCTGCGCCCCGGCACGGGTGAGTTTTCCATTTGGTTCAAGATAACCCAGGGAGGACAGCTTACGTTTGTTGCGTAGCTCCAATTCCCGACCGAGCGAGATGGTGATTAGCCCTTGACGGATGGCGACCCGGCTGCGGAAATTGCGCGAACGTCGGAGATGGCCCAGCATTCCGCGCCTTGTTCCGACACAGAGACTCATCATGAAAATGTGCCCCGAGATTAAAACGATTAGCGCGCCGGTCGGCATGTGTGGAATTACTGCGGAAACGGCGCTCCCAAGGTAGCAAGATAGCCCTCCAAAGAAGCCGGAGACAAGGACCATTCGGTCTAGCCGGTTGGTCCAGAACCGGGCTGCCACTGGCGGTATAATGACTAATGCGATGATCAAAATCAGGCCCACCGTCTTTAACCCGATTGCTACAATCGCGAGCAGTAACCCGGTCATAAAGAGGTCATACCGCTGCACCGACAGACCGAGCGTGGCCGCATGTTCCGGGTCGAAGCAGACGATTGCGAACTCCTTTAAGGATAAGATGGCCAGGCTGGTTACGGTCAGCGTGGCAGCAGCGATGGTTGTTGCCTCGCCAGTTGTCATCGTTGCAGTAGAGCCAAGCAGAAAACTGTCAAGACCTGCCTGCCCACCACTGGGTAACGTTTGGATATGGCTCATGAGAACGATCCCAACGCCGAAGAAAACACTCAGTACTGTCCCAATTGCTGCATCTTCTGTAAGGCGGGTTTGGCGCGTTATCCATTGCACAACGAATATTCCAATGCCGCCAGATACACCCGCCCCGAGCACTAGGATCACGATATTACGCCCATCGCCTGTGACAGCGAGCGCTATCAGAAATCCTAGCCCGATGCCGGGCAAGCTGGCATGACTAACCGCGTCGCTGATCAACGCTTGGCCACGTAGTACCGAGAAAGTGCCGATCACACCGGTCCCGATTCCTAGAACCGATGCGCCAAGCATCACGACCGCCGTATTGTAGCCTGCGCAAAAGGTCAAGGCGTTGAACAGTTCGGATAGAATCGACTGACCTTTCAATCAGCTGCGTTACTGATCGCCATGGCAGATTCCGTTAGGCGTCCACCATAGGCTTTGGTAAGTGCCAAGTCGGTAAAGGCTTTTCCCGTTGGGCCGGAGGCGACTACCTGGCCATTCAGGATCAGTACGTCCGAAAAATAGTTTCGCACTGTTGATAGATCATGATGGACAGCAAGTACCGTGTAACCTGCTTCGCCCAGCCCATGCAGGATATTAATAATCCGATTTTCTGTCGCTGCATCTACTCCCGCCAGCGGTTCATCCAGGAGGTAAATTTCAGCTTGTTGTGCCAACGCGCGGGCGATGAACGCTCGCTGTTGTTGGCCACCGGAAAGTTGTCCGATTTGACGGTCAGCGAAATCGGCGAGGCCAAGCCGGTCGAGCGCTTCCATTGCGCTTGCCCGATGCTTTCGTCGGACCGGGCGGAACCAGCCGATCCGTCCGTAAAGGCCCATTGTCACTACGTCGAGCGTCGAGGCAGGGAAGTTCCAGTCGACGCTCGTGCGTTGTGGCACATAGGCGACCCGCTTGGTTTGCTGTGCAATGTCCGTCCCAAACACACGAATTTGGCCAGACAGGCGTGGAATCAGTCCCATAACAGCTCTTAGGAAGGTTGTTTTGCCGGCTCCGTTCGGCCCAATAATGCCCACGACCCCTCCTGGGGGTGCCGTGTATTCGATATTCCAAAGTACCGGACGTCGGTCGTAAGCGACGGTTAAGCCGCCGACGAATAGCGGGAGGTTAGTTTGGGAGATCGCCACTCCAGCCTGGTAGGCGGGCCGGCCAACTAACGGTTCTGTGTTAACCGTCATGGTCAAGTTTTCCATTTAGACCACTTTTCGGCGCGTCACCTCCAAGCGCGCGGGTGATCGTCGTCACATTGTGGTCGATCATACCCACATAGGTGCCGAGATAGGTCCCCGGTTGCCCCATCGCATCCGAAAACAGGTTACCGCCAAGTTTTACCATATGGCCTCGCGCCGCAGAGCCTTCTATTAGGGCGCGAATGTTGCGCTCGGATACAGAGGTTTCGGTGAAGACTGCCGGAACGCCACGTGTCACCAAAGCGTCGACCATGGTTTCAATTTTCTTAAGGCCTGCCTCACTATCAGTGCTGATACCTTGGATGCCCATCACCTCGATGCCGAAGCGGGCACCAAAATAGCCGAAAGCGTCGTGTGCTGTGACCAAAATGCGTGCCTCGGCAGGAATGCTTGCGATTGCCCTTTCGGTGTAGGTTTCCAATGCTGCAAGTCGTGTGAAATATGTCCTAGCGTTACGTTCAAAGGCCGGTGCGTTGGTCCTGTCAAGGGCAGTTAACACCGAAACTGCGTGGGCTAGTGCGGTGCGCCAGAGCGAGGGGTCCATCCAAATATGTGGGTCTAGGCCAGCGTTGTCGAAGGGAAGGAGTTTCTCTTTGGTCAAGGTGTCAGAGATGGAGACTACGGTTTTGACCTTGCTTAGTCGTTCCAGCGCGTCCTGAAGTTGGCTTTCCAAATGCAGGCCATTCCAGAACACCACATCGGCCTTAGTGAGGCGCATTATGTCTGAGCGCGACGGGCGATAGAGGTGCGGGTCGACACCTTCGCCCAGGAGGCTTTCCACTGCCGCATGGTTGCCAACTATGGTGCGAAGGGGTTCTGCGATCTGAGCGATCGTGGTTATCACACGAAGCCCTGCTTCAGCCTTGGTCGTGTAAATCACCGAAATGAGAAGGGCGATCGTTAAACCGGATACCAGGCAAAGCGTCTTAAGTCGACGTGGGCGGTGGCTATGATGTAGTGTCTGCATATCTGAGCCTGCGTTCCGGCCGCAGCGACATCGGTTGCGACCGGGGTTAGTATAGTATGATTAACAAAACTTAGCGATTACTAATAATCATAGGCAAGGCTTTTAACGCAAGAGGGGGTGAATGGTTAAGGGTTCAGCCAAAACGGAACGTCCCAATGGCGATATCAACGCGCCGGTGATTGACCTGCGTGATGCCAATCGTCGGGCAGCCCTTTTCCGGCGGATTCGTGAGGACCATAGAGTTGAGATTGCCGAGGATTATGTCGAACTAATCTCCGATCTGATCGAGACAAATGGTGAGGCGAGACCGGTCGATTTGGCGTCTCACCTAGGCGTCAGCGGTCCCACCGTTAACGCAGTAATCCAGCGTCTGCAGAAGGAGGGTTTCGTCGACTCTAAGCCTTACCGGTCGATCTTCCTTACGAAGAAGGGGCGCGATCTAGCTAATTGGTCGCGCGCACGTCACAAGATCGTACTGGAGTTGTTGCATGCGATCGGCGTGCCCCCGGATATTGCGGAAGCCGACGCCGAGGGCATGGAACATCATGTAAGCAATTCGACGTTGAAGGCTTTCGAGAAACTGACGAACCGCCTCAGATGTGAGTAATTTTCGCCAAGCGTGCGAAGAAAAAAACGCGGAGTGTCAACGCTCCGCGTTTAGTTTGGGACGAGGTAATATACTATATACGGAACCATTGTTCCGCATTTATTGCAGTATACGTCATCATGCTATCCTATAAAGTTCCTTATAAAATTTATGGTACACAGTAATTTACAATATAGATTCGCGAACAGAAATATATCCTAGTCTTATCATGCATATAAAGTGTGTAAACACGCGGAGACGTGACAGTGTTAGCGCTTATTGTGTTTCGCGAGAAACAAGAATGGGCAGACAGCGAAAGCAGTAATTGTGAAGGCGTAGAAAGCGTTCAGATACCCGATCATGATCGCCTGACGTCCTATCTCGCCACTTAAAGCGGCCAACGTACGCGTGCCCTCGATCGACCAGAAGGCGAAAAGCGAGTCCTGAAACGTTAGGCCCTGGCTGAGTGGTGTGGCATTCTGGGTTAGCTCCGAATAGTTTATCTGCGAAGTCCGGATCATGATCGCGATCGAAATCGATATGAACACGCTGCTTCCGAAGTTGCGCACTAGGTGAAAAATTGCCGAACCTTCCGCCGTCTCGTTCTCGTTGAGTTGGCTGAAGGTTATGATGGAAAGCGGCACCCATATCATTCCGACGCCAAGGCCTTGTAGCCAAGCCGTCCAAAGCACGTCAAAAGTTGTCAGGTTGATGTTAAACTGGGCCATGTACCATCCGGCTATGCCTTGCAACATGAAACCGGTGAACATAGTGTAGCGTGGATCGATCTTGGCTCCACCAACGAACATGATTAGAAACCCGAGAAGTGTTCCAGTGCCTCGGATGCCGAGAATCAGTCCGACGATCGAATCTGGATAGCCCCGCAGCGTCTGCAGCAAGGCCGGCAAAAGCACGATTGGGGTGAAATTGAGGAGTCCAAAGACGAAAACGACAAACAATCCCAGCGCAAAGTTGCGCTTAAGGAGTAGCCGGGGATTGAGGAACGGCCGCTCTGCGGTCAGAGAATGGGATATGAAGACGTACACACCCATCGCGGCCAAACAGGCGCAAGCGATGATTTGCCAACTGTCGAACCAGTCGAGACGTTCGCCCCGATCGAGCATGAATTGCGACGCTGCGATGGCAAGGGATAGGGTGATGAACCCGGTCCAGTCCAAATAAGAACCTGGTCGAGAACGTCTTCGCTTTATAAATAGCGTCACACCGACTAGAGAGGCCAGGCCGCAGGGTACAACCATGAAGAAGACCCAGCGCCAGCTATAGGTCTCGCTTAGATAGCCACCGATGACGGGCGCCAGGATCGGTCCCATCACCACGCCCATACCGTATACCGCATTGGCATAGCCAAGCTTCTCCTTTGGATAGGAGTCGACTACTATCGCTTGACTTAATGGAACTAAGGGCGCGCCAAAGGCGCCCTGAAGGAAGCGGTAGACCACCAGCTGTTCGAGTGACGTAGCCGTTCCACACAGAAACGATGTGAAGGTGAAACCAGCTACGCCCCAAATCATCACTTTTCGCCGCCCGAAACGCGCGGCCAGCCAGGCGGTCGTCGGCGTGGCGACGGCAGTTGCAATAATGTTGAAGGTAACGATCAACGCGATTTGGTCAGTGGTCGCGGACAGCGCGCCCTTGATCTGGGGCAGAGATACGTTGGCGATGGTTACGGACATCGCATAGAGCATGGTCACCAGCGTCAACGTGACCAGGATCACTGTATTCTCAAATCCAGTTGTCTTCGGCAAACTTGTTGCTGGGTCATACGTGGTCATCGCGGCCGACCATAGTCCAGGTCGAGATTCCAGGAAGCGGTGTTCGCCATGTTGGCTACTTGGGCTCAGACAACATCTCCATAACCATAGAATTTGGCAGAAATCGGCAGACTACCAGGGGCCGGGCATTTAGAACGGTTTCCAGAACACATAGGATAACTCGCCTTTCGGCCTATATCGTAGGGTCAGGAATAGCTGGGGCGGGGGTGTCCACGTTCCTTACACCTATTGTTTGGTCGTTAACGTACCGGCGCACACAGACCTGGCCAGCATCGGACTGGATCCGGCTTACGCGGTCATTCTTAATGATTTCTTAATGATATAGCCGACGGACGCGCCGTATCTGTTGCGGAAGCTATGGGGGGTCGGGTCACCCAGACCTGTGTAAAGCAGGTTCACCCGGCAGTGGATGGGACTAGTTTTTTATTCAACACCAGAAGTGACAAGTTTAAGTGTTTGGCTCATCAGCGTGGTCCAAGAAGCCATAAAATATCTTGAGATCTTTTTGCATATCTGGCTCAACAACTTGCGGTCACCTTCTTCTTGGCCCGCGTATGGTTGGCGCCTGGTGGTTCGCGGTGAGGACGATTGGATGCCAGAGGCGCAGTTTTTTGTATCGAGGTGAGTGCAATGAATGATCGGACGATCATTGAAGTCATTCCGAACCCCTTAGTTCGGTCGATGCCGACCTGGGTGCCTCCTTCGTTGTTTAAGAAGCGGTTCACGGCGACTTCGCATCCTAAACGAATGCATCTCAACGAATCCCCTTATCCGCCGTCACCCAGCGTGATAGACGCGATGAAGAAGGCGTGTGAGGCGGTAAACCGCTACCCGGACGCCCATTGGCAGGCACTGGTGACCGCACTCGCTGAGCGCACAGGCATACCCGCTGCCCGAATAGTTCTCGGTAACGGTAGTGACGAACTGATCGCTAGCGCTGGTCGCATAGCGTTGATGCCCGGCGACACAGTAATTGCTCCAGTACCGTCTTTTGCTAGTTTCGCCAAGGCCGCCTTGATCAATGGGGCGAGCTTACGCGCGGTTAAGGTGCGTAAAGACGGGGCATGTGACGTTGAAGCCATGTTGGAAGCTATAGACGAGACGACGCGTCTTCTTTTCCTCGCGACCCCAAACAATCCAACCGGCGCCATGCTTACAGCCAGCGAAGTGCGAAAGGTGGCAATGGAAGTTCCGGAGACGTGCCTACTAGTGGTCGATGAAGCCTATCATGAGTTCGCTATGCAGGCTGGAGGCGAAGACCCCCTTCCGGTGCTGAATACTCGCACTGGGCCTTGGGTCGTGTTTCGGAGTTTTTCAAAGGCCTATGGTCTGGCTGGTATACGCGTCGGGTATGGGATCTGTGGGTCCGAAGAGGTGGTTGGGGGCTTCCAGCTTGCCCGCAACGCGTTCACGGTCAACGCCATAGCACAAGCGGGGGCACTGGCTGCACTCCAGGACACCGAACACATGGAATCGATCGTTGCCGCTATGGCAACCGAACGCGAACGGGTGTCTGCTGGGCTCCGGGGCCTTGGGTGCGAAACGTTCCCCAGCGTCGCTAATTTCGTGACCGCCCGCACTCGGCTGGCGGCGGTGGATGTCATGAAGGCGCTTGAGGCGCGCGGGATACTTATTAGCCGTTTATCGACTAAAGGCTTCGAGAACCATATTCGGGTAACGGTTGGGAAGTCGGAGGAAACCAACGCGTTGTTGTCGGAGATGCGGAAAATCTTGGAAGCATGAGCCTACCAGCTAGTGATGTCACGCACTAGCCGCAGCCAGGCAGCGTCCTTGCCCTCGAATCTTTCGGCCCATCCGTCTACCACCCGAAATCCACGACTGAGGTACCAGAGAATACCGATATCATTGACGGTCAAAACATGCACGCTGATTGGTCCCGAGACCTGCTCCTGGATAGCGTTGAGTAGAGCTGTTCCCGCACCGATTCCCTGAGCGGCTGGGTCAATAAATAAGAACTTCACGTGCCCCTTGGCGATTGTGTAATCCGCGAACCCGATTGGCCGCCCTTCGAATTCGGCGACCATACGCAGCCGGCCATCCAAATCGAAGGGTGAGGTTTTCTCCAGTAACGTGCGGGCGTGTGGCAGGCGCGCGGCATAGGTCGAAGAACGGGCAGCCGCACCAGCCATCCGTCCACAGATAGCGTCATCCGCTGATGTGCCCGCGCGGATCACCAGGCTCATGCGGTGGCTGCGGTCGGAAATCGTTCGATTTGAAGGAACGGTGCATTGGGCATTTCCTGCCGAAAGATTGAAATAGAATCAATCGTGTGGGGCTTGCCGACGACATCACGGAAATGATCGTGGAGAGCGGTCTCGAGGATCTTGGCTTCAGATCCGTCCGTGATACGTTGGCTCAAGCTCGTGTGGAACCTGAACTCCCCCATCACGTAGGGATAACCCCATCTTTGCAACAAAGTTTCTTGTGCAGCACTGAGCCCGGTGCCTCGTCGTCGTGCCAGTTCTTTTTCACTCGGTAGCGCGCGAAATTCGTCAAGTTCGACAACCGCCGCCGCAGCCATTTCCTGAATATCCGACCTAGATTGCTCCTGCATTAGAGCGAAGAAACCGGAGAAGTGGCGAAGAGCGAGGGTGATATCGAAAGCTTGTGTCTTGCTGGCAAGACGCTCAGCGGCGGCAAAAAGCTCATCCGCTGTGCGTCCAGGTTTGAGCCGGAAGGGCGGTTTAAGGGTTGCGTGAAAGCCATAGCGGCGCGGGTCAGCCGTGACTTCTTTAAGTCTTCCAGGCTCCATGCCAGCGACGTTTGGTTGTTCCAGGTGTTCCCCCGAGATACTGTCGCGTCCCAGCCAATGACTGGCCGCCGCGTGCAGGGCGGAATCGCCCGCCGGAGCATAGTAGATTGCGTGCCTGGGCCCATTGTCCAAAGGGCCTTCGATCGGCTTTGGAAACTTTACCATCGTGTGACCATGTTTTCGCGTCGGGTATTTCGAGTGTACAAGTGTTCACCGACCAAAGCAGATAAACAAGCGTTTAACAGGACCACATGACAAGGTCGCGTGTTCGGGAGAAGCTGATGAGCGACGAAAAAGGAACTTCGTTGCGGATTACTAGCGGCCAAGTAATGCAAATGAATGGCGATTTCGTCGGGGCTGATGTGGTTCTGGCGGATGGCCTGGTTGAGAGAATCGGTGACGGAACAGGTGGGCGTAAGGCAGAGATCAACGCTTCCGGCATGCTAGTCCTGCCGGGAATCGTGGACCTGCATGGTGATGCATTCGAACGCCAAATCATGCCGCGTCCCGGCGTGTCCTTTCCACTAGAGTTGGCCCTCAATTACACTGACCGCCAAATGGTGGCGAGCAGTATTACTACAGTTTATCATGGGGTAACTTATTCCTGGGAGCCGAGTTTCCGCTTTCCACCGACGCCTCTAAGGAGGGTCGACGCCTTGGCAACCCAGTGATCCTCGGATCTCCTAACATTGTGCGTGGCGGGAGCCATATGGGATGAGCTGGGATCAACGCTGCGGAGGTAATTGCACAGGACCGGGGGTGCAACATCTTAGTCTCTGACTATTACTATCCGGCCCTAGCACAAGCTCCGTTTGTGCTAGCTGAAAAAGGGATCCTTAACCTCGCTGACGCTTGGCGTTTGGTCTCTACAAACCCTGCTTGCGCGGTCGGACCTGTTTGACCGGGGTGAACTTATATCTGGAAAGCGCGCAGACCTGATTATTGTAAAAGAGCCCGATAATGGGCCCGTCGAGATCGCTGCCACCTTGGTAGCAGGGCGCTTGGTAAACTGGGCCGGACTGGTATGAAGACTGGGCTATTTTGACAATACTGAATTCGGACGACGACGCAGCATTCCTCAGTATTTCTCAATGTCTGCCTTTGTACACGTTGGAGATGATGCTGCCCACTGGCCCTAATCCGATTTTCTTCCTAAAATTACATGCTGTCCGTGTCGAAGGAGATGTCTTCGAACCTGCTAGTTAACGGTCTTTGCCCATTCGATTAATCGGAGGATTTTAATTGATAGGACATGGTCATGGATCTGTTTCGTGACACGGGCCGTCTTTCTCCGGCATAATCCATGCGCGAATCGGACGAAGCCCTATCATTCTACCTGCCGGTTCGGCAATTCCTTGGCCAGGATTGCGAAATATCGCGCGCAAGATGAGTTTTCCAGCTGAACTTTTGGAAGAGATCCGTGCTCGAATTCCGGTCTCCGAGGTCGTGGGTAAACGACTGAAACTGGTACGCCGCGGGCGGGAATTCCTAGGGCTTTGTCCCTTTCACAGCGATACCAGACCATCATTTTCGGTGGTTGACGAGAAGAATTTTTATCACTGTTTCGCCTGCGGTGCGCATGGCGATATCATCACTTTCACGATGGAGATAGAGGGGCTGTCATTCCCAGAATCGGTAGAAAAGTTGGCTAGTATGGCGGGGTTAGAAGTGCCACGGCAGTCCCCCGAGGCACGAGAACGCGAGGTGGCGAGGAAGACGCTTTATGATGTTATGGAGGCGGCCAGCGTCTTCTATGAGAAGACACTATGGGGCGTTGAAGGAAAGGCCGGCCTTGAATATCTCCTTGGACGAGGCCTCTCGGAGCGGACGATTCGCCGATTCCGCCTGGGCTTCGCGCCAGAAAATAGGATTGCACTGCGTCAGGCGATGACGATCAAGGGCGTCGCGCCCGAGATGCTTCTGGAGACAGGGCTTTTACGCAAGCCCGAGGGTCGGGACGAGACTTTTGATTATTTTCGGAGTCGGGTGTTGTTCCCAATCACTGATCGGCGAGGTCGCGTGATCGCGTTCGGTGGACGAATCATGGGAGATGGCCAACCAAAATACCTGAACTCCCCTGACACCGCACTATTCCACAAGGGTCGTGTACTATACGGTTTGGCGCACGCCCGGGAAGCAATGTCAAAGGGTGATGATGTAATCGTTGCGGAAGGCTACATGGACGTGATTGCCCTTGCCCAGGCGGGGTTTCCGAATGCTGTGGCGCCTTTGGGAACCGCACTGTCCGAGGTCCAGATCGCCGAACTTTGGCGCCTTTCTCCGGAACCCATTGTCTGCTTCGACGGCGACGCAGCTGGGCAGCGGGCCGCCGCCCGAGCCGTCAGCAGAGCTTTACCAATACTGAAACCCGGTAATTCGTTGCGTTTCGTCTACCTGCCGCCAGGTGAGGATCCAGAAGATCTTTTGAAACGGAGTGGTTCGAACGCAATGCGCGATATTCTTGCCTCGGCCGTTGGGTTGGCGGATTTTTTTTGGGAGACCGAACTTCGCGCTCAGCAGCTTGACACACCGGAACGGGTTGCTGATTTCGTTCATCGAATGCGTGTGCGTGTGCGTGAAATCGCCGATAAGACTGTGCAGGAAGCCTATAACGACGTGATCGAGAGGCGCATCCGTCTAATGCGCGACGCTGGCCGGAGCCGGGGCGGGCGTTCCGGTAAGTCACGTGGCCTCACGCTGGAACGACCCGCGCCACGCGGGAGCGCCACGGCGCGCGCGCGAGTTATGTCCGTGCTCGGTAACCGCCAACAGCAAAGCCTTATGGCGGCTTTCATTACTCATCCCGCGCTGTTAGAAGAGTTTGGTGAGGCTCTGGGGTACTTGCGGTTGGACGATCCATTCCTTGACAATCTGCGCCAGCACATCCTAGAGAGTACGCTTTCCGAACCTGGTCTTGGGCCGGTGGGTCTTAGGCATCATCTCAAGGGTCTAGGGTATAGTGACGATTGCGATGGGCTGCTCAGCTCAGCTACCCTGGGACACGCGGCCTTCGCTCGCCCACAGGCATCGGTGGAGGAGGCTCGTGAGGGTATCCTCGAACTCTTGGCAAGAATGGGTAAGCATCAACTCGAGGAGCAGCTCGCGGAAGCGCAGCAGGCGGTCGAGGAGGAGTTCAACGAAACGAACTGGAACCGGCTGGAGTCGTTGAGAGCCGCGCTGGCGGCGGTGAATTCGGGCTCGCCGCTAGAAGAAGCGTTATAGTGAAGTGAACGGGCGTCGGGGCGATCGCCCGGGAAACTTATGGACGGAATCGAGAGGGGCAAGAGGGAATGGCGAAACAGGCTCTGGCGACAACCGAAGAAGAGGCTCCCCAACGCGAGGAGAATAACGACCGCCCGCTCATGGATACTGCGAACACGGCTTTCGTAAAGAATCTCCTCAAGAAGGGTAAGGAGCGCGGGTACCTCACCGTTGACGAAGTGAATGCTGCCTGGCCGCAGGATGAGATGTCGTCAGAGCAGATCGAAGATATTATGGCCTCGCTTAACGAGTTGGGTGTGAATGTCGTTGAGACTGAAGAAACCGAGGAAACACAGGCTGGGGAGAAGGAGGAAACAGAGTCAGTTTCCGTTGGGAACGTGGCGGAAGACGACGTGGGTCGCACTGACGACCCGGTCCGGATGTATCTGCGCGAAATGGGCAGTGTTGAACTGCTTTCCCGCGAGGGTGAGATAGCTATCGCTAAGCGGATTGAGGCCGGCCGCGAATTGATGATTGGTGGTATCTGTGAAAGCCCATTAACTATTAAGGCACTGATCCGGTGGCGTGATGCGCTTAAAGATGCACAAGTTCTGTTGCGTGACGTAATCGATCTCGACGCCACCTATGGGAGCACTCCCGAGGGCCAGGCTGCGGCAGTTCAGCAACAAACGATCCAATCCTCCGCGCAGGCGTCTGCTCCGGGTAATGGGGGCACGCCGCCGCCAGTCGTATCCGATAAGGACGGCGCAAATCACGCCGAAAGCGGACGAGAACAGGTAGAATCGGACGACGACGATGACGAGGAGGATGGTGAAGAAAACAATCTATCGCTAGCTGCGATGGAAGCGGCATTGATGCCGCAAGTGCTTGAGACCTTCGACGCCATCGCGGTCACATACGGGAAACTGAAAAAGGTCCAAGATCGTCGTCTTTTGCGTATGCAGAAGGGTGAGCCGCTGACGGTGCAAAGCGAACGGCGTTATGTCAAACTGAAGGATGAGCTCGTTGAGTTAATGGAGGGGGTGCGTCTCAACAATGGGCGCATCGAAGCACTGGTCGAGCAACTCTACAAATTGAATAAGCACCTCGTCGGGATAGACCTGCAACTCATGAAGATGGCCGAGAAATGCAAGGTCAAAAGGCCTGATTTCATGGAACATCATTTTGGTAAGGAGCTTGAGCCGAATTGGATCGAGACGGTCTCGGAACTTAACCCTGCTTGGCGCAAATTTGCGAGCCAGAGCGGTGACATGATTATTATCGCTCGCGATGACATTGCTGCGATCTCGGCTGACGCAGGTCTCCCTATCACCGAATTCCGGCGGGTTGTACAGACTGTTCAGAAGGGGGAGCGCGAGGCCGGCCGAGCGAAGAAAGAAATGGTTGAGGCGAACCTTCGCCTAGTAATCTCCATCGCCAAAAAGTACACCAACCGCGGCCTTCAGTTCCTGGATCTGATCCAGGAAGGAAATATTGGACTAATGAAGGCGGTGGACAAATTCGAATACCGGCGTGGCTACAAGTTCTCGACCTATGCGACCTGGTGGATCCGTCAGGCGATTACCCGGTCGATTGCGGACCAGGCGCGCACAATCCGCATCCCCGTGCACATGATCGAGACTATCAATAAACTGGTCCGCACCTCGCGCCAGATGCTGCACGAGATCGGCCGGGAACCAACACCGGAGGAACTGGCAGAGAAGTTGGTCATGCCTCTCGAGAAGGTCCGGAAGGTCCTGAAGATCGCGAAGGAGCCGATCAGTCTCGAGACGCCAATTGGCGACGAGGAGGATAGCCATCTAGGCGACTTCATTGAGGATAAGAATGCAGTCCAGCCGTTGGACGCTGCTATCCAAGCCAACTTGCGCGAGACGACAACTCGGGTGCTGGCTAGTCTGACGGCGCGTGAGGAGCGGGTTTTGCGGATGCGATTTGGCATCGGTATGAACACCGACCACACATTGGAAGAGGTCGGCCAACAATTCTCGGTAACTCGAGAGCGGATCCGCCAGATCGAGGCTAAGGCGCTTCGCAAGCTGAAGCATCCGAGCCGGTCGCGAAAGCTCAGAAGCTTCCTAGACTATTGATCAATTCGTTGGCATCCATAACCGTAAACTATCTGATTTGTATTGGAAATCTTGCGGCCGATTTTTGAGCGTTCCGAAGCGACGGGCGCTAGAGTGAGCAAACTGGTGAGAGCGAACCGGTAAACATGGTTAGAATAGAGTCCTCTGATTTGGACTTCTCGGGGCGGCGCGTTCTGGTGACGGGTGCTGCTAGTGGAATCGGTGCTGCCATGGCCCGGGCCTTCCACGGCCATGGTGGAACGTTGGTGCTCGCTGACCAGGATGCCGATGGTTTGGCGGTTATGGAGGCCGAACTCGGAGGGAGCAGCTCGATCGTTTTCGACCAAGCCGATCTCGCCTCTGTTGAGATGCTTTCGATCCAGGCAGGCCCCGTAGAGGTGTTTTGCAATAACGCAGGTGTACTCTGGACCGGCTCTTTCCATAAGATGCCGATGGACGAAATCGAGCGGGTCGTCACTGTCAACCTTCTGGGTGCGATCCGTGCGGCCCGGCTGATCGGGATGAGCATGCTGGAGCGGAGGACCGGGGTGATCGCCAACACTTCCTCACAACTCGCTTTTCATGGGTCGGCGGAGCGTGCGGTTTACGCCGCCACCAAGGCGGGCTTGTCGCAATTCACTAAATCCATTGCCGCCGAATGGGCGCCGCATGGCGTCCGCGTGGTCGCCATCGCACCAGGGCGCACACTTACCAATATCAACGCTGGCTTACTTGCTGATTCGAAAAGGCATGAGGCTGGTTTGAAAGGCATTCCAGCCGGCCGTTACGCCGAGGCTTCGGAGATGGCGCGGCTCGCTCTCTTGCTCGCCTCGGGCATACTTAGCTACGTAGTGGGAGAGACGGTGATATCCGATGGTGGTTATGTGCTGCTTTAGCTAATCATAACTAGTTGTTGGTGCCAGAAACGATCGAATCGGCTTCCCAGTATGGCGCTTGATTAACCTGGAACTCGGGCACGAGTGATTGGAGGATGGAGAGCGAGCCAGCAGTGTTGCGCTCCCGCGCGGCAGATTCCAATTTTTCGAAACTCTGTTGCAAAAACCGCAGTTCTGCGGTCCGGGGCGTGACGATACGGATCGGCTTCAGAGTGGTTTCCCGCAAAACTTCCTGATCGTGAAAGAGCACTTCGTGCAGTTTTTCACCCGGGCGGGGACCGGTAAATACGATTTGGATGTCGTTTCCTGGCACTAGGCCTGAGAGGCGGATCAACTGCTGCGCGAGGTCGAGGATGCGCACAGGTTCACCCATGTCGAGTACGCATATCCCGCCGGGCTCCCTGCCGGAGTCTTTGTCATTCATCGCGGCCGATTGCAGGACTAGGGAGACTGCTTCCCGCACAGTCATGAAGTACCGCGTCATTTCGGGGTGGGTCACGGTGACTGGTCCGCCCGCCGCGATCTGACGTTGGAACAATGGGATCACTGAGCCGGTGGAGCCTAGCACATTTCCGAAGCGCACCGTAATGAAACGTGTGAAACTGGACTGCTGACCATCGATGTCTAAAGCCTGACAATACATCTCGGCCAACCGTTTGCTAGCCCCCATCACGTTGGTGGGGTCGACCGCCTTGTCGGTGGAGATCAGCACCATGGTCTCGACACCTGCGCGTTGGCAGGCTTCAGCGAGGTTCCGGGTGCCCGTCGCGTTAGTCAGGATGCCCTCCAAGGGATTACTTTCGACTAGTGGTACATGTTTCAGCGCAGCCGTGTGTAGGACAATTTCTGGCGCGAAGTCTCTTATGACCTCGTCAATCCGAGTCCGGTCGCGCACATCACCTAGCATGATATGGCGCACCAGATCTGGGTGGAGATCTTTGATCTGAAGGTCTGCCTGATAGAGTAGGTATTCTGAGATATCTAACAAAGCGAGTTCCGATGGTTTATGCATAGCAATCTGGCTTGCGAGTTCTGCGCCAATCGTTCCACCAGCCCCGGTAACTAGAACGCGGCGTCCGGTGATCATGGTATCGACTGGTTTGTGATCCAGGACATTTTGGGCACGGCCCAAAACGTCCTGTACGTCGATCGGTCGCGGAATTAGTGAGTTGTTGGCCTGGTCTGCTTCATCAAGTGCAATCAGGCGTGGAATGCGCGCTACGGCGAGACCTAGAACTTCGGCGCTCTCGATGATTTTACGTACCACCGTGCCATCGATCTGCGCATGTGTTATGAGAATCCGTTGCGGGGCGATGCCTCGAGCACGTAATTCATCAACTACAACGCCAATGTCGTTCAGTCTGCCAAGGACCGGAATGCCCCGGATGTTACGTCCAACCCGGCTACCCCGATCATCGACGATACCAACCACTCTGTACGGTGCCTCCCGGCCGCGTGTCATCTCGCGAATAAAAAGGTCTGCTCCATCGCCGGCACCAATCAGCAGAACGGGGACGCGGGTATGTGCGTTGCGTTCGAGAAGTGCCGATAGCTCTCCATCTTTAAGGAACCGGTAAAGGAACCGCGGGGCGGCCAATAAGGTCGTTAGCACGAATATCTCTATCACTAAGAAGGATCGTGGAAAGTCAGCCAAACGGTTGTAAAAAAACTGGAGGGTGACGAAGATCACGACCGTCAGCACCGTCGCTTGGACTATCCGACTAAGATCACCGATCGATGCGTAGCGCCAAATAATGCGATGCAGGCGCATCCAAAGAAAAATCGTGGCGGCAACGGCGGTGAAGATCGCCAGTCCACTCAAGATCACATCACGTGGCCAGATCAAGAGTTCGTCGCCGAGTCTGAGTAACAACGCCAACAGGAAGGCGATCGCCGCCATAGAAACGTCGTGTAGATAACTTGCGATCACTCTTTCGCGTCCGCTGCGCGTCACGTCGTCCGTCCCCCCGTGTGTCAACTTGCCAAGTCTAGCACAGCGAGCTGTTCCAGAGGTTTTCATATATGCGGGAATATGGACTTGGTAGTTTTATGCCACCTGAAACGTTTTAATCTCGACTATCATCAGACGCCACGGTTGTCGCTATTCCCTGTTCAAAACTGAATGGGGCATGCCATTCGAGCTCTCTTTTGATTCCATCGTCCTCTACCTCGAGCGACCCATGCAGGCGTTGTGCAACGCTGGGTGCAATGATTCTAGTTAAGCCTTGTATTAGATCGCCGGGGTCCGGCGCTAGCGCCGGGGGTTTTCCCAGTGCCACCAGGATCGCCCTACACATTTCCGATGTAGTCACCATAGTGCCATCGTGCAGCAGAAAGAGACGCTCCTTTCTGCTCTTATCCTCACAGCACCGGGTGATCGCAGAGGCAAGGTTTTCGACATAGATAATCGCGCGTCGATTGTTAATGTCACCTAGTGGGACTAGCCAACCTGGAAGTCGCCGAAACAGGTTGACCATGAGGTTTATGTTGCCAGCGTTGCCCGGCCCATAGACGGCGGCCGGGCGGACCACGGTAAGTGGCGGTCCATGCGAAGTATATGTGGCGCGAAGTGCGTTTTCGGCTTCGAGTTTGATGCGACCATATTCCGTCTCCGGAGCAGGAGTGCTTTCGGGCGTGAAAGGTCGATCAACTGTTGCTTCACCATTCACCTTAATGGTGCTCACAAACACCAGGCGCGCCGTTCCAGCCGCCGCGGCTGCCCGGGCCAGTGCTTCCGTGCCGTCGACAATTACCCGGCGGTATTCGGCGAGGCGGGTTTCATCGATAGCATCGTCCCAGGCGGGCGAAACTAGATGGACAATTGCGTCGGTAGCCTCGACCACTGGCACCCAATCCTCCTCTGGTCCGGCGTCGTCGATGTACAGGACCCGACGAGCACCGGCCAAATGCTTGATGTCGTGACGTCGAATGACGGCGGTAACAATATGCCCCCGTTCGGCAAGTGTTCGGCATGTGACGCGGCCAATAAAGCCGTTTGCCCCAATGACCACAACGCGCATCACTCGGCTTTCAGATTGCTGGTCGCCCCTGGATGCTTGCCGGCCATCCAGGCAAGCAGAGTAGCGATAATCAGCACAGAAACGGTGAGAGCGACGAAGGTATGGCTTGGCGTCATGAACCAGGTCATAGCAACCAAAAACATGTTGGTTAGCAACACCACCAGACAAACCGTCTTATGGCTGAGCCCTCGGATCACCGCTTTCTGATAGAAGTGTTGGCGGTGCCCCTTGAAAACGTTTTCGCGGCGAACCAATCGGCACCCCAGCGTGATACTTGCATCTGCCAGGTAATAGGCCGGAAGAAGAAGGACGATGATGGTAGTCTCGATGTTTGCCCCAGAACCGTTCGCAGCGGTAATCAGCATCCAGGCAATCAAGAACCCAATTGGCACGCTACCCACGTCACCCATGAAAATTTTCGCAGGATCCCAGTTCCATACTAGAAAACCTAGCGCCACTGCGGTGATCGCTACGGCGTGGGGTAGAACTTCTGCAGATGCGATGCCAATCGCCGAAAGACCGGATAGGCCGATGCCGATCGAAACCATCTCAACCCCCGTCAAACCATCAATCCCGTCCATGAAGTTGAAGATGTTGACAAACCAGAGCCAAATGAATCCAGTCATTGCGAGATCGATTGGTACTGGCAACATGCTAGAGAACAACCCCCCTTCGGCGCTAATCGCCCAGATGCCGATCCCAACGGCGCAAACCTGGGCCAGCAGGCGTGGCAACGCGGGTAGGTCCCGCAGATCGTCGATGAAGCCCAGGGTTGCGAGTAGTAATGCTGCGAGCAGAATAGGAAGGTCGTGCCCAAGTGTTTCATCCGATGTGATAAAGCCGACACCCCAAACGATGGTAATCGCGACGATCACAGCAATTCCACCGCCTCGTGGAGTTGGCTTAGAATGACTACTTCGGTCGTTAGGAAGATCGAACACATGGCGATGTGCTAGATACCGGACAAGCAAGCCGGTACCGATCAACGCGCTCAGAAATCCGACGCTACCGATCATGATTAACCTGACCGGTTCGATAATAAGCATGACCATCTCGATCTGTTTCTAATGGCTACGAGCGTCTTCGCGTCGAAGTGCCCACTTTATCGTGATTTCCTCTTTCGTGCGAACTCCTTCCAGTGAGCGGGAAATCACGATCTGCTCGGTGCGTTGGCGCGAGCCCGAGCCGAAGTAGATACTTTCATTAAGATATAGGCCGCTGTCGGTTCGTAAGCGCCATCCGCCACCGTTAGGAGGCCGCAGCAACACTGAGGCTTTGCTCTGAAGTATTGACGCACTAATCCGAGGATGGAGGTGGAAACGTACCTCCGCTGTGTTGGGTATGTCGCCCGGATCGCCAGTATAGATCAGCCGTTCCTCACCCCGGAGATCGTCGCCAGCGGCGGATAGATAAAGGCGGCGTCGATGCAGTAGTCCGAAACGTTTCCGATAGCCATCATGATTGGCCTCCATCAGATTGGCCCCGTCCTCTTGAACGCGCTTGACTTCGACGCATATGGGTGTTGGTAGGACCATGCTGTCGGGATCGATGGGTGCGGCATTTTGGCCATCTATGACTAACATCGAATGCGCTGCTGAGGTGCGAAGAGACTCCTGCCAGCGAGTATCGCCAAAGCTGGTGCCGCAATTGACGATTATCCGGTGGCGGCCAGCGCTCATTTCGAAGGCAAGTGGGCTGGCATGGGTGCCGTCGCTCAAGCTCGATGGACCGCCCGTGTCAACGATGACGCAAGTCCGGCCGGCCGACAATCGCTGGAAACCTGTATTTTGCGCCTGCGCCGGTGCTTTACGGCGTGATTCCGACTGGGCGATTACGTTTTCAAGAAGATTGCGTCTCATCTGAGTCGATTGATGGAACAGCGCCAAGAGGCCATCCCCATGACGCCACAGTCGAAGCATTGCACACATCGAATCGATCGAGTTGTCTAGCGACTTGGGGACTATTCGGTCTCGGGCTCTAAGTGCGTTGCGCAGGTCAATCAACGCCATTAGGGCGTTGCAATGAATATCCGGGGACCGTGAAGCATGGCCTCCATCTGAATTCACTTGACGCTGTAGTTCGTTCTCGAGCCAGTGTTCACAACGTTCGAACTGTTCATCTTCGCAGCCAAGTGCGGTTCCAGCCACGACGAGACCGGAGGCAGCACGGAGCCTGCCGATCCCATCCGGAACGGCTTCGAAGTCGCGGCAGAGATGAGCGAACTGGCGCTCTAGGTCCGTCAGCACTCGGGCCCGAAACCTGTCCTCCGCCGATTCGCAAAAAAAATCGAATACGCTAAGAAGGTTGGATAGCCGCTCGCCAACAAAATCCGCTCGCCAACTGATGGGGTGCCAGGTACCGTAGTGGTCCAACCAGTCCGCGACCAGCTCCCGGGCGCATAATCGCGCTGACCGGCCTCCCAGTTCCTTAAGGTCGCGCAGCCAGGAGAATCCATGCAGATAGCGCACACGTGAAACGTGTTTTGGTATTTGGGACCAAACGGTCTTAACTTCCGCGATTACGTCGCCCTCGATCGTGAAGGTGCCCTCGACGATGGTGCGACCCCGCTCCGGGTCACCGGGCCAAGCACTTCCAACTGGGACGAGAATTCTACCTTTTCGGGTTCGATTCAGTCGCCAATCGGCAATGGGCGAGCGGAAGTAGATTTCTCGAAGGGAGCGGAGGAGATTTCCCCCTTGCGTATTCATGCGTTCCTCAGGCGCTCGATGTTCTGTGCATATGATGTTCCGTCACCCCGGAACACTGCGGTGCCTGCAACCAAAACGTCAGCCCCAGCGGTGACCGCGAGTTCTGCCGTCCCAGGGTTGATCCCGCCGTCGACTGACAAATCGATCGTTTTCCCAGAGGCTTGAATTAGTGCTCGGGCGGCTGCTATCTTGGTTAACTGGCTCTCTATGAAGGGTTGTCCGCCGAAACCTGGATTGACGGTCATTACCAGGATCAGGTCCACTAGATCCATCACATCCTCCAAAACCTCCATGGACGTATCCGGATTGATAGCTATTCCTGCCTTTCTTCCGGTTTGGCGAATGCGTTGAAGAGTGCGTTCGAAATGAGTGCTCGCCTCGGGATGCACCGTGATAATGTCTGCTCCGGCATCGGTAAAATCTTCGATGTATGGTTCTACTGGCGTGATCATCAGATGAACATCGAAGGGCAGGTCGCTATAAGGGCGTAACGCCCTCACGATGTCAGGCCCGAAAGAAAGGTTGGGGACGAAATGGCCGTCCATCACGTCGAGGTGGATGTAATCGGCACCCGCCGCCGAAACTGATTCCACCTCTTCGCCTAGCCGTGCAAAATTGGCGGCGAGAACGGAAGGTGAGATGCGTGTGGAACGTTGCATGTCGAGTGGGGGTATCAGGTTGGAGGGTGCGCCGCAAGCGCGGCATCGACTTACTTTTTCCGAGTGGGTTAGGTGCGGATCAGCCGAGCCGCAAAGAACCCGTCTAAGCCTCCTTTATCACCCAAGTGGTGGGGTAACGTCCGAAGTTCTCCCTGGGTCGTAATGGCGTCCACGATACCTCCAATTTCATCGGCCCGTATTGGGTCTAAGTCGACTGGCACGCCCGATTCGACAAATTTCGCTATCCTGTGTTCGCCCTCCTCAGGTTGCAACGAACAGACGCAATAAACCAGTCTGCCGCCCGGTTTTAACATCTCGACTGCAGCAGCAAGTAGGCGGTCCTGGAGTGCGGTCAGCTTTGTTAGCTCCGCCCACGATTTGGAATGTAGGATGTCAGGATGTCGCCGGATGGTTCCGGTAGAAGTGCACGGCGGATCCAGTAATATGGCGTCGACTGGCGCGGGCGGACCCCATTTTGTGGCGTCTGCGGTTACGAGATTGGTGCTTAGTCCCAACCGAGACAGGTTCCGTTTAAGTCGGCCAAGCCGCGTTTCTGAGCGATCAACCGCCGTGAGCCGGGCTTTGGCGAGGATTAGTTGGGCCGTCTTCCCGCCTGGCGCAGCGCAAAGCTCGACCACCGTTCGGTCTTGGACGTCACCTAACAGCTTGGCTGGCAGTGCGGCGGCGGCATCCTGCACCCACCAAGCACCGTCGGAGAACCCTGACATGCCTTCCAGCGGGCCTTCGAACCTGCGTCTCAGCGTACCAGTTGGCAGCACCCTCGCGCCCAATTTCTCGGCCCAACCCTCTGGGTTTTCCTTTACCGAAATATCGAGCGGCGGTTCGGCAAGGCTAGCTGTCGCAATTCTTGCTGCGGTCTGCTCGCCAAATGCTTCGATCCAGCCGGCGAGCATCCAGCCGCAGATGTTGCAAATATCGGGAAACTCCGCAAGCATTTCGCCACCATCGCGTGAAATGCGACGCAAAACGGCATTTGTGAGCCCTTTAAACTTGGTAAGCTTACGGGACTCGACCAGTGTGACCGCGCTATTAACGCTGGCGTGGGGTGCTACGCCGAGGAAAAGCATCTGTGCTGTGCCGAGCCGTAGGATGTCGCGGACTGCGTCGCCAGCCTTGGGAAGTGGTTTTTCGATGCAGATGTCTAATAATCCGTCAATTTGTCCCAATCGACGCAAGGTTGTTGCAACGATCAGACGAGCAAAACCTTTGTCCCGTGCAGGTAAACGTCGGAACCCATCGTGAATTGCCATCGCGTTTTCGAAAGTCTTGTGACGTGCTAGGACCGAACGTAGTAAGTCAAACGCTACACTTCGCGCAGCCGAAACATCGAGCGTACTAGTCATCGCCCACCGATACGGCTCGCTTGCTCCGTACGCAAGATGATTCGCGATTGGGCGCAGGAAAGACTGTCGCGCTCTTTTGGAATGGGGTGTTTAGCTTGCGTTGTCTGCGGGCAGGAGCCAAATTACGGTCATGCGAAAAGACCTAACTTTCCAAGAGACAAAGGTGAGGAATTCCCAAACGGCCAGGGATGCCAATTCGGCTATCATATTACCACGCCTTGACCCGCGTGCTGCTGCCAAAGATCTACCAAAGGAATTCGGCGGGGTCCAAGGGCCTGAGCCGACACGATTTGGCGACTGGGAGCATAAGGGCCGTTGCACGGATTTCTGATCTCGCCGTCGCCAAATGTGCGCTTCACCATCAGTCAAATTAGCCACCCAACTAGAACAACCCCTCGATCTGACCTACGTCGTTGATTGTGATCTTTGTTGCCGCCGGCACCCGAGGCAAGCCAGGCATGGTCATAATATCACCAGCGATGGCGACGATGAATTCTGCTCCGTTCGACAATCTTACCTCGCGAACAGGCAGTTCGTGACCGTTTGGAGCACCTTTGGCGTTGGGGTCGGTTGAGAAGCTGTACTGGGTCTTCGCAATACAGATAGGCAAATGGCCAAGCCCCATCCCTTCCCAGTCCTTCAGTTGTGAGACCACGCGTGCTGGCGCGGAGATGTCCTTGGCCCGATAAATCGTTTGAGCGATCGCCCGAATCTTGTCGATCAGAGGCAGGTCATCGTCGTAGATAGGCTTGAAATTTGCCGTGCCGTTGGTTGCCAGTTCTTTCACCTTGATCGCTAGGTTTTCCGCGCCGGCACCCCCATCTGACCAGTGAGTGCAGGTTATAGCGTCTACGCCGAGCGGCAAGAGCGCTTCCCGCACAGCCTCGATCTCAGCGTCTGTATCACTGATGAAGCGGTTCAATGCAACTACAACGGGCACGCCAAACTTCTGGGTGTTTTCAACATGGCGGGCTATGTTGGATACGCCCTCCACTACGGCGGCAATGTTCTCGTCGCCCAGACCCTCACGCGAGACGCCTCCGTGCATTTTCAGGGCGCGTACTGTACCGACTACTACGGCGGTGGCCGGATCGAGACCAGCCTTGCGGCACTTGATGTCAAAGAACTTCTCCGCCCCGAGGTCAGCCCCGAACCCGGCCTCGGTTACTACGTAGTCGGCGAGCTTCAGACCCACCTTTGTGGCCATCACTGAATTGCAGCCATGGGCAATGTTGGCGAAGGGGCCTCCATGGATGAAGGCAGGATTGTTCTCGAGCGTTTGCACCAGGTTGGGTGCCAGCGCATCCTTCAGCAAAACGGTCATGGCACCGTCCGCTTCGACCTCGCGAGCGTAGACGGGTTTTCGGTCCCGGGTATAGCCGACGATGATATTTCCGAGCCGGCGGCGCATGTCGTCGAGATCTTTGGAAAGGCAGAAGATTGCCATCACTTCCGAGGCGACGACGATATCGAACCCGTCCTCACGTGGGAAACCGTTGGCTACGCCGCCGAGCGATCCGACGATTGACCGAAGTGCTCGGTCGTTCATGTCGATGGCGCGCCGCCAGGCGATGCGTCGCTCGTCGAGGTCCAGGGAGTTTCCCCAATAGATATGGTTATCGACCATCGCGGCCAAGAGGTTGTTTGCCGCGCCGATGGCGTGGAAGTCGCCCGTGAAGTGCAAGTTGATGTCCTCCATTGGCACCACCTGAGCGTAGCCACCACCGGCTGCACCGCCCTTAACGCCAAAGCAAGGCCCTAGGCTTGGCTCGCGCAGGCACATAATTGCCTTGTGTCCCAGCCGATTCAATGCGTCACCCAGGCCAACTGATGTGGTCGTCTTGCCCTCTCCGGCAGGTGTAGGGTTGATGCCGGTTACTAGGATCAGCTTGCCATCAGGCCGGTCGGCCAGGGAATCTATGTAGTCCATCGACAATTTGGCCTTGTAGTTGCCATAGGGGTCGAGAGAATCAGCGGGTATGCCGAGGCTTTCCCCGACCTCCACAATTGGCTTCATTGTCGCCTCCCGCGCGATCTCTATGTCGGATTTCACCATTCCCCTGTCCTTCCCTTGAACGCGTTTAAGACGCGGCGTGGTTGATGCCGCCTTCGATTGCCGGGACAATTATCTGAAACCCGACTCCTTATTCTCCTGTTTTTGGCCAGGAATCTCCAGGGGTCGTCTTAGCACGCGACAAAAAAATAAGCTTTGGTGAGCGGCCTTGCTACCATAGGGCCCGTGTTAGGTCACTGAGTGAGCTTTTTTGGGTGCCGTAGGTATCGAAATTGTTCTCCGCGAACCACTGGGCATGGGCGCCGCGGACAGCGGGCCATTCCGCTTCAGTAATTGAGAACCAAGCGGTATCCCGACTGCGGCCCTTTACGAGCAGGTGGTTCAAGAATTCGCCCTCGTAACGGAAGCCCAATCTGAGTGCTGCTGCACGGGAAGGCGCATTTAACGCATTACATTTCCATTCCAGGCGACGGTAGCCAAGCGTGTCCAGGGTGTGATGCATCATTAGGGAAACTGCTTCCGTGGACCGTTTGTCGCGCCTCCAGGCGTGGCCAAACCAGATATTACCTATTTCCGCGACCCCGAAGGCAGGACGGATCTCCATGAAGCCGCCCATGCCGCCTAGCTGTTTCGTTGTCTTATCTCGGTAACCGAGGAAAATCGGATCGTTCGACTCGGCACACCCCTTAAGCCAAATCCTCATCTCGGTTTCATCGGCGAAAGGGCCGTAGCCAAGGTAATCCCACAGCTGATCCGGTTTCTCCCCTTGGGTTGCGGCGCGAAAAAGGTCGGTGGCGTCACGGGCTGGATCGATGGGTGCCAATGAAACCCATTTTCCTTCTAGCCTAACACCCGCGAACCCTGGCCACTCTCTGCGAGTGACGGGAGCGTTTCCGATAGAGCGCCGTGCGACCGCGCTTGCTAACTCGTTTTCGGTTGCCATGCTAATCTCCGTTAGGCTGTCGCTACGCCAGCCAGGGGTGAGTTGACATGTGCACCACCTAGCGGTCCTTTTGCCTGCATGACGATCCCGGACGGCATCGCGTACAGAGCTGGCGTTGTGGTTGGCTTCCAGGGGCGCGACGGTGCGATCGGATCCAGAACTCTTGCAGTGTCCAAGTTGAGTCGACCGTCATAGACGATATTATCGACCCCGCTGACATCGATGCGGGGTGTAGAGAGTGAAGTTTCCAAGTCGAGCCCGCAATCGTTCATAAAGGAAGCGAGCTGGAAGACGGCAGGCATGATCTTACGTCCCCCCGAGGCCCCCAAGCCGAAAACAGGCGCGCGGTTGGCTCGAGCGATCATCGGACACATATTTGACAGTGGTCGTTTGCCGGGCGCCATCGAGTTTGGCCCGCCGGGTCGCGGATCGAACCAATTGACACCGTTGTTCATGAGCACACCGCTTTTTGGAAGCACCAGCCGCGACCCGAATCGCGAAAGTAGTGTGGTGGTCAGCATGACTATGTTACCTTCGGCGTCGGCCGCACTGATGTGAGTGGTGCAGCTTTTATCTCCGGCATCACCAGCATCGCCCATGGTTTCGAGACGATGTCGGTAGGCTGCAATCAGTGCATCGGCGTAAGCTGCATAGGTGTCTGGCTCTGGCATTCCGGGCTCGATCGCTGGGAGATTCGAAAGTGCATTGGCGAAAGTCGGTCCGGCGGTGAGTCCGCCTGCTAGCACGTAAGTGAGGTCGCCACGCTCACAGGTCAGAGGATCGACGATGCGGGCGGAATAAGCGGCAAGGTCAGCCTCGGAAAGTCGGCCGCCTGCCGCGCGCACATCGCTTGCAATGGAACGTGCGATTGCCCCTTCGTAGAATGCGCGTGGACCCTCATTGGTAAGCGTGTTCATAGTCTGAGCCAGACCACCCATGTTGAGGTAAGTAGGGGCGGTGTCGACTGACATGGTCGGAGCGTGCCCACTCGGCAGCCAGATACTTTTGGAGCCAGGGTATTGCTCCAGCAGCGGTGCTTCGGTGGCGACGTTGAGCGTTGTCCACCACGTCGCACGATGGCCGACTCGGTTGACCTGTCGTACACTCCGCCTGCTGACTTCCGTCCACGTACTCCGCTTCTTGA
>PBMU01000016.1 GCA_002722775.1 Rhodospirillaceae bacterium | reverse complement strand
TTCGACTTCCTTTTCTTCCAGTTGTCCACGTCACGGGGCAATCCGGGCGGCTTTTGGAACGATCCCTTTATCCGAGAAAACGATAAGTTGGTGCACCCTGGCAGCCCGGTTGTACCGACAACAGCGCTCCTGCATAAGGCTCCTTCTTTAATTGCTCTGCGTTTAATCCCTGTGTGCCTGATGTGATGTAGAGCGTTTCGAGTTCGGGACCGCCAAAGGCACATGCGGTCACCTGTGAGACGGGTGTTTCGATGGTTTGAACAATGTGACCCGTTTCCGGATCCCAACAGCAAACCTTGGAGCCACCATAATGTGCAATCCAAAGTCTCCCCTTGGCATCCAGGGCCATTCCGTCTGGCGCACCCATTTCGGATGGAATGGTCAACAAGACACGTTCATTTGTGATCTGACCAGAAGCGATATCGTAGTCGTAGCTTTTCACAACATAGGTGGGCGAGTCGATGTAGTACATGGTTTTGTGGTCATGGCTCCAGGCGATTCCATTGGAGACAGTTACATCTTCGAGTACTTTTCGCACCTTTTGGTTTGTGTCCATACAGTACAGGCTGCCCGCTTTGTCTGTCACTTGGAAAGACATCGTTCCAGCCCAGAATCGTCCGGCCGGATCGCACTTTCCGTCATTGAAACGGTTGCCAGGCAGATCATTTTCCGGATCATGGATCATCCTGAGCTGGTGTGTTTCATTGTCGAGGTGCGCAAATCCATGTTGCGTGGCCAGCATCAAGCCACCCGAGGATCGTGGGACGACGGTTCCAACAGCCTGGCCGATGGGAATCTGTGAATGGCAATTTGTGGCAGGGTCGAAACTCTGAACCTTTTCCCCCATAATGTCGACCCAGTAAAGAATGTTGGCTTGGGTATCCCAGATGGGGCCTTCCCCAATCTGGTCTTGACTGTTGACCACCAATTCAACCTTTATGCTCATCGTGTATTCCTTGTTTCTGGTAACCGTTTCCCACTAGAATGCCGGCTTTCTCTTGATCAAAGAAAGGAAGAGGGAAACGAACGATCTTACCATTTTGCTCCACAGGAAGGACATCCATGTCGAAGATACGAGTTGGAATCACCGGTGCTGCGGGTGACATTGGTACAACGTTACGAGCAGGTTTGTCGGACCGTTATTCTCTGATTTTATACGATCTCAAGGAGATCGAGCGGGAACCTAACGGTTTGCCAACTCGAGTTGTGGATCTGTCGGATACTGATGAAATTCAAGGCGAGTTTAACGGGTTGGATGTTGTTATCCATCTGGCGGCAGAGCGCGCTCCGCGTACTGCCTGGGAGCCAGTCCTCCGGCACAACATCTCAGCAACTTATAATGTGTTTAACGAAGCGGTCCGGGCGGGTGTTCGTAAAATTGTCTTTGCCACAACCAATCACACCCAGCATGGCCACACAATGGGTCCCGTACCAGAGTCGTTGAATCGCAATTTCTACACAGAACAGCGGTTGCTCAAGCTGAATGATCCGCCTCATCCTGATTCGCTCTATGCCGTGTCCAAATTGTTCGGGGAAAATCTGGGGCGTTACATGGTCACGACAGAAAATATTCAATTCGTGGGTCTCCGCATTGGCTGGCTACTGCCCGAAGACGATGCCATCGCCAAAAAAGGAACCATTTCCGAAGACTATTTACGCGCCATGTTTCTCAGTAAGAGGGACTGTGTCGAAGCGTTTACCAGGGCCATCGAGGTCGACGCGTCGTACTTGTTGGCCTATGCGATCAGCCGCAACGATCGTCGCGTGTTTGACCTGGAGGTTACGGAGAACACTCTTGGATTTCATCCGCAGAGTAATGCGGAATCTTTCTTCCAGGTTGATTAGAAGTGGACTAACGTTTCGGAAATGAGGGCGTCGATACGTGTCTCACCGTTTTTTGGCTGAGCGGGACGAGGATGATCTTACGTTCTAGCTTGCGACACTCAAGCCGATCAATTAGAGCATATCCACAGCGATGTAAACAACGAACAAGCATTCGAGAGGTGATGGGGGCTTTCTTAAGTGAGAATGATAAATAATCAGGTAGCCACGGTAAGTTTGTTGGGTTTACATAATTTCTTTCGCGAGTTAGACATGCGTTGACACTTGGAGCAGATGAAACCCCCATCGGTAAAAATCGCGAGCGAATCTTTGTCTCGGTTTTTTTTTGACTTTCGCCGTTTGCACAATGTTTTTGACATGGCCGTTGTAATAAAATTAGGTGCCTATTTGCTTCGGTTATTTGGTCAACAAAAGCTTACCTGACTTGGTTTTTTGTAACCGATAGTTTGCTTCACCAAATTGAATAAAGATTTCCTTTTCACCTTGGAACAGTTCCTCTGCTTGATAGCACCGGCGGATTATCTGGCTCAATCCACTGTCGGGTTTAGGACAAGTTGGTTCGGGTTCTTGCTTATCGTTCATTGTGGTTGTTGTGCCGGCGGGTGAGCCGCCGTTTACAGCATTCCTTTGGTTTCCGGGCAATCCGAGTCTGGAATTTTATTTCCACCGTCATTTTGACCCTACGTTGGGCGTCCAAGCGTTGGAATTAGGTTTCTTTTCACGCACTACTAGTGAAACCAGATTCCTGCAAACGCTTTAGATTGAGCCGGAGCTGGCGAAACCAATCGGAATGATTGCTGGCAAGGCCCTATTCATGAGACTGGGTCTCATGATCAATGTTTTAAAGATTTGATTGGGACTGTCAAGTCCTTTGTGGGTAATTTTATCAATTAGAAATGAATGGCAATCTACTTCGCGGATGTCCCATGCGGAAGTTGTTAAGGAATGGTGGTGTGATTCAATGAAAATGAAAAATCTTTTAATTGGCTAATTTTATCCAACTTATGGCGGACAAAGGCTTTTTAGGTCTGCTTGTTTTTTGAGAATTCACCAGCGTGGTTAAATTTTTTGTCAATTGCTTGACAGACTTTAAAAATCGGGTATGCTGATCCAAATGGAATTGAGTCTCAGTAACAGGCAGCCAGAGATTGTGGCGGGAAATTGGCCAAACTGCTCAACAAAGAGTGTGTGTCGTTTGTTCGCTGACAACGCCTCTAAGCCAAACTGTGAAGTGATTCTGCCACAAACTGTGGAGATATTCAGGAAGTTTGTCTTATGTACGTAGTGACGTGAGCACGTCGCTGAATTTTGCACTGGCGGGCTAGGAAAGCAGCGTCATGTTGCGGTTTTGAGTCATATTTGTCAGGAGGGAAAGAACGATGAAGAAGAGTTATTCAAACCGGCAAAGTCGTCGTCAGATGGGTTTGACGCTTATTGAATTGGTCATGGTACTGGTGGTTTTAACTGCACTGGCGGCAATGGTGGTTCCCATTATTGATAACGTTCGTCGTACCAGTGATAAAGCCACTGCATCAGCGGTCATGAAGCAGTTGTTGGAGAATATTTCGTTGTATCGTACTACGAAAGGAATCTATCCGAGTAACTTCGACTCTCTGTTGGATGACGCTGATCAAAGCGTAGCAAGCAGCCTTGCCAAATCGGGAAAAGGTATTTCTCACGCATTGACGGCTAACGAAGCGACGAGCTTGACGGCAATCGGGATTAAACAAGTACAGGATCTTGATGTTGATAATTCTTTGGGGCTGACTTATCGGAATCGCCCGGGCAACTCGGGGGTTTCGCCACGAACGCTTGCAACAGGACAGCAAGTTTACGTTGTAACAGATGGTAATATCGTTCGTTCGGTTTACCCGTTAGAAGGTTCTGTGGCCGCAGCAAATGCTGGGGATTACGGACTTCACTCTGCCACGGGGACGATTACAAAAGCCAATGGTATACGAGTAAAGCTTGTTGTCTTTGGTGTGGGTCCCCGTAGTGATCTGGTTGGCCAGACAATGATGTCGCCTCCTGCTTATAGCGGCGTTACAGCCGCTGATACGAAGTACAATCGCTTCCTGGCTATTTTTGCCGCCTACGATGGTGGAGTTACAACCAGCAAGAGGCGCGCACAACTTAAAGGCGCAATGGATTCAACCTTCGATTTCCTTAATCAAGAGATTAATGAAGTTGAAGAAAATACGATTGAATAATGGTGAGATTCATGGTTTGCGCTGAATCGAAAGCATCCCTGTCACGATCATGTGACAGGGATGCGGTTGTGTATGTGCGAGGTAATCGCAGCGGATTTTCAATGGCCGAACTGGTTCTTGTGTTGATTGTTCTTGTGGGATTAGCGGCCATGGTTGTTCCGTTGCTAAACGAACTTCAGATTACCACTCCCACGGGTGAAGAAAAGACGGAAAAACAGATCGTTACCGAAGCATCGATGCGGACCATTCGGGATGCCATCATGGGAACCCAAACAAAACCTGGTGCATGGCCTGATCTTGGACAACGATCAGACAAATTTCCTTTGGATCCAAATCTGTTGCTTGCTGACCTGAGTTTAGTGAGAAGTATTGACGCTTCAATCAATGGCTATGATCCGGTGACGAAATTAGGTTGGCGTGGTCCATATCTAACTGGAAATCGTGAGCTAAAGGATGCGTGGGGGAATGACTTTGTCATCCAAATTGACTTCGATGGAAATAATGTCGTGGATTTTCAGGAGTTAAAATATGCAAGACTCGTTTCCCCTGGGCAAGATGGTGTTTTGGATACGCAGGTGAGCGATGGCTATTTACCGGGAGACAATATCCCAGCAGCCACGGAAATCGATATGGATGAATGTGGTGATGATATTGTTTTGTTTTTTCGCATCGCCGATACACGAGAGTAAAGAGGAGTGAAAAGGTATTTCAAGGTAGGTCGGAAATGACAGATAAAAATAGCATTTCCAAATTTCGGTTGTTGCGGAAGCCGACGAATCATGGTTTGACGCTGATTGAACTGGTGTTGGTTCTGGTCATACTTTCGATTTTGGCAACGGTCGCGTTGGATACGATTGAACCTCAGGTTGATCAAGTCAAATTCGAGGCATCCCAACGGACCGTTGATGGTGTCCGAGACGCAATTTTCGATGAGCAATTGCTCGCGGATGGACGCACGATTTATTCGGGGTTTTTTATTGACATGGGACGTTTGCCTCAAACTCGCGTTGATGCGACTGAACCATCTTTGCTCACGGCAAGCGAGTTGTGGAACCCGATTGATTCACAAACCGGTTCGACGCTTCGAGTTTATGCTGCTGTCTCGGCTACTGTGGAAAATATTACATCAACCGAACCTGCTGAGAACAAGGACTCCGATGGAGATGAGATATTTGAAGACCCTGACGTTCAGGTTCGCTATGGATGGCGGGGGCCCTACTTGCGGCTCGTTAGCGGTGCCACCGAATTGTTTGACGGTTTTGGGCATCGACTTACTTCAACAACGGGATCTGCAAACTTGTCTCACTTGCGGGGGCCTTCGTTACCTCAGGTATTGGGGCTGAGTTCTTCCGTGACTACAGTAGGCATTCCTTTTATTGGAGTACAAAGCTTTGGCCGTTCAGATGTAATGGATAATGGCGTTAATATGGATGTTTATGAAAACGATATTCCCAATGGGATGGGTGGGCAGCTTTTGGATAATTCAACAATTGCCGGCAGTGTTTCCGGAGAAGTAACTTATCATACGACCGGAGCCACGACGGATGATATCGTTGTTCAGATTTACTATCCAAACGGCACGAAAATTGTTGTGCAGCAGGCTTCAAATCAAGCGTCGGTCGGTCTCGTAGATGAGATTGAGGATGTTACATCTGCTAGTACGACCAATTACCAGACCTTTCGATTTAAATTTCTGGACGACGGTGGTGAGGAGATGACTTTTCCCGTTGGTCCGCGTGTGGTACGTGCCTATTACAAGATTGGTGACCTTAGTCAAAAAAAACAGAGTGCGGTGGTGACTTTTACACTTACTTCGCTGGGAAATACCCAGAACCTTGCCATTAATAACTGATTTAAGACCATGTTTTTCTCGCGATCATCACGAACGATTACCTTGCTTGTTCTATCGCCCACAGAGGTGATGAGAGTAGACATAAAGACGGGTGACAAGCCAGTCATTTTAGATTTTTCTAAAACGGACCGACCTGCTCGTACTCCCATTGCGGCCGCGGCAGAATTGGCGATTAGTCTCACTGAAACCAAGCCATCGCAACGAACGATTCTTTTGGCGGAAGATTTATGGTCGGGAATCATCGATATTGATGATCGGTCGATTTACGGGTTGGAAGGTGATGAGCTGAACCAGATGCTCAAATTCGAGACCGAATCACAGTCGAATCTCGATCCAATGACCGGTCATCTCGGGTTCATTGAACTTTCACCCGTGCCTCCCGATACACGCCGATTTTGGTGTACCTCGATTGCTGCTGATGTGATCATGGGTATTTCGACGGCGATCAGCTTACGGGGTGGAAAGCTTGCATTTTGTGCTCATCCGATTGGTCTTGCCAATCCGGATGTCCTCGGAGTTCCCTGGATTGAATTTTCACAAACATTGGCGGGTGCCTTTGCCGTCGGCGGTGATGGCTTACCACGTGCATCGATTGCCACTCGGAGCACAACGTCGGATCGTTGGTTCCAGGCGCTAGAGGTGAACTTCGGTTCGGAATTACCCGAAGAAGGATGGCTCATGATGACGGCTAAGCCACCTCCCAACTATCAGGGAGCATTGCAATCCCTCGAAATTGAAGGAACTTTGCGAAGGTGGATCATTGCTGCGGTCAAGCGTTTAGCACGCCCGGAAATTTTGCCTGTGGTTGCACCGCGGGTTCCAGAAACATCAAGCCGGACGTTTGCTCGTATCGGAACGGCTGCCACACTGATCGCGGCGCTCGCTTGCGGATTGCATTATAGCTGGGGGTCGAGTCGTAAAAATTTGATTGAGCAAGAGTTGGTCGAATTGCAGAAACCGGCAGAGCAACAACGTGAGCTCAATAGCGAATTGGAAATTCTTAACAAACAGCAAGAAGAACTGAATTCCCAAGTCGAGAAAATTGAAAAACAACGAGTTGAACTGGCGTTACTTGCCGCCCACAGCGACAGATTTTCCAAGCTCTTGATGATGATCGCGAAGGGACGTGATAGGACCCTTGTTTTGGATGAGATTACCGTCCAATCCAATGGATTGCAGCTGATCGGACGTGCAATTCGTAGTGATGCGGCTACGAATTTGGCACTTCACCTTTCTCCTGGTGCGGCCAAACTGGGTTGGAAAGTCGAAGCTCCCGGCATGCAGGGTGCGAATAAGCTGGTCAACGGCGGACCCTGGGAATTTACCATTGACCTGATCGAAACGGAACCGACCAGATTTTTCAGGGAGGATCGTTCAAGTGAATCCACGTTGCGAGAAGAGTAATGATTTTTGAGAAGTCATCGGGAAGTATCCGGGAGCGTTGGATAAAGTGCTTTTTGCCCGCAGCTGGCATCATTGCAGTTTACCTGCTGCTAATCAGCCTTGGCCAGAATCGTGACCTACGTGATTTGGAGAAAAAACGTTCTGATGCCTGGAAGACGGCTGTGACGGTGGATGATCTGGCAATTGCTATCCAAAGGAAATCTACCGTCACTCAACAGATTGGCGAACTTCGAAAACAGGTCCAGGAGGGAGAGCACGCTGTCGAAAAAACGTTGGCTCTGTTTACTGGAGGTATTGCTGCGAAACGGATGATGCAAATCGATCAAATGTGTCGCGAATTATCCATTGGCATGTTAAACCAGAATTCAATAACAGAGTTTGCAGTATCCAATGTTCGTGATCAATCTCTAAAAACACTACGGACGCTTAAGAAAGGGGCAACTGTTTCATTCCGTCAACTTGATCTTGTCGGTAAGTATGGCGACATCCTTAAACTGATGCACCTTCTACCGGAATCAATTGCGGGTGTCATTCCACTTGGGATTGAAATGCGAAAGGAACTGGAGACGGATAACGAAACCAACTCACATACGGCACGCCAGCGGCTCTGGCGAATTTATTTGTTGATGTGAGGAATTCTCAGATGAGCGCAAAACAAACTGTGTCCACAGAAGATAGCCATATCTTGTTGCATCGCCTGCTGGAGGCGTCGGTGCAGCGTAAGGCTTCCGATTTACATCTGTCAGCAGGTCAAGCCCCGCATTTTCGGCAAGAGGGTAAGCTGGCTGCCGCCGAGGATTGGCCCGTTTTTGATGACACCACTTTGGAGCGGCTGGCAACGGCATTAGCAGCGCGAACTCACAGTGAAACACCGCCCCAAATCGGATCTTTGGACGGTGCCATGTCGAGCCAAGATGGTACCCGTTTTCGATTTAATGTTTATCGTCGTAGTGGCGCGTTCAGTATTGCATTACGACGTTTAGAAGATCGAATACGGACGCTTCCCGAATTGGGACTGCCTGCTGAGTTGTACAGTCTCACAGACTATAGTCATGGTTTAATTTTGATTGCGGGGCCTACTGGCAGCGGTAAGACCACAACACTTGCCACTTTGATTGATCGTATCAACCAAGTTCGTGCATGCCATGTTATCACCATTGAAGACCCTATCGAGTATCTGCATCGCAGCCAAAAAGCCCTCGTCGATCAACGTGAAGTTGGTCAAGATACGAATAGTTTTAACGAAGCCTTAGTGGCGTCATTGCGCCAAGATCCAGATGTGATTCTCGTAGGAGAAATTCGTGATCTGAATACAATTCGTACTGCCATAACGGCGGCGGAAACGGGGCACTTAGTATTTGCCACCGTTCATTCTGCAGATTGTATCGGTTCGATTGATCGTTTGGTGTCGGTGTTCCACATAGATGAACAGCCGGCAATTCGGCGGCAATTAGCCATGGTACTACGTGCAGTTGTTGCTCAACGGCTGGTTATCGCTGATGGTACCAAGATTCAGCAAGAGCTGAAAGAAAACGATGATCCAATTGCGGCAACAACTCGGTTGGTACTCGCAAGTGAAACTATGAAAGTCACCAATCCTGTTGCGAATTTGATCTCTCAGGCTAAGGATGTGCACATCTATTCCATTATGGAAACCGGCCGGGCTGATGGGATGTACACAGCTGATGAATGTCTTGCCCAATTGTTTCGAGAAGGAATGATTTCAGAGCGAACTGCACGCGGACTGGCGCGTAATCCACAGGTGATGTTGAGTCGGGCGAGTCGTTTGCGGCCAGCTCGAGTGGTCCTTTCTCATTCAGCTAGGTAATCATGAGTACGGAATCTATAAAATCTGAACAGCAACCCATTGATATGTCGACCGTTCGTGTCGATCCCAGTTGGGCATTACGAATCCCGGGTTCACTGGCACGTCGAAAAAAAGTGATCCCTTGTTGTTCGATCGAAGGTCGAGTTCTGGTGGCATGTGTAGAACTTGATGATCCCAACACGTTGGATGCGGTTGAGCGATACCTTCAACATCCTATCGAGCCGTTACTAGCCGATGAACAGTCGCTGGAAGCTTTGATTTACGAGGTTTTTGGAGGTGCGGCCGGGCGAAATACGGCGGTGCGTGTGGCTGCTGCACGAGACGGTGCCAATGACGATGCGGTTGCGATTTGTGACGAAGCATTGCAGGCTGCAATGATCCGTAACGCTTCGGATATTCATATTGATCCGAACGATGAAAATATTCGCATTCGATTACGTGTCGATGGCACTCTGGAGGATTATAAACGGTTGCCTTCTGAACTTCAGCCACTGATTTCCAGCCGACTTAAAGTTTTGGGGGGCATGGACATTGCCGAACGCCGGGCCCCACAGGATGGTCGGTTTGCCTGGACCAGCGCACAGGGGCGAGAAATCGATATACGAGCAGCTACTTTACCCACTCGTTTTGGCGAATGCATTACACTGCGTTTGTTGGCGACGGAAAACACCGATTTAACTCTGGAAACGCTTGGCATGACTCCAGCTGATTTGGAGTCGTTTTCGGAGGCGATCAACAAACCGCATGGCATGATATTGCTTACAGGGCCAACCGGTAGCGGTAAAAGTACAACATTATACGCCGGGATCAAGCGGTTGATTTCTGAACGTTCACTACACGTGGTTACGGTCGAGGATCCAGTTGAGTATGAGATTCCAGAAGTAGCACAGGTCGCAGTCGACTCAGCTGACAAGGTCAGTTTTGATAAGGCATTACGTTCGATTCTTCGTCATGATCCGGACGTGATCATGATTGGTGAAATTCGAGATGAAGAAACGGCTGATATATCAATCAAATCGTCGCTCACTGGACACCTTGTCCTAAGTACTCTGCATACCAATAGCGCGGTCAACGCAATCACGCGATTGACAGATATGGATGTGGCTCCTTATCTCGTGGGGGCGACGGTGCGTCTTGTTGCAGCCCAGCGACTTGTGCGCCGGCTCTGTCCGCGTTGTCGAATTCCCTCGCCATTAACTGAAGCTGAAGCGATCGGTTTGGGAGATGAAAACGCTGCCGGTAAGACTGCGTACAAGGCGAGTGGATGTCTTTATTGTGCGGGGCGTGGATTGATCGGACGCATCGGATTATTTGAAATGCTCACGATCGACGAAGAGTTATCACGGGCCATATCGATAGGAGAAAGTGAACCCAACCTGCTTCGAATGGCTCGCGAAAAAGATTGTAAGCGATTAGTGGATGATGCGCTCCATAAGGTATTGCAAGGCGAGATAACGGCTAGAGAAGCGCTTTCTTCGGTGACTGCTTGGTAGGTGAACCATCATGCCATCTTTTATATTTACTGCCAGAGACAATGCTGGACAGCCTCAGACGGGTGTGATTGAAGCAGCCTCTGCCACGATGGTCCAGGCCCAGCTTCGTGAACGGGGTTGGATTGTCGTTCGGATTAATCAACAGGCAGAAATTACGGTGGTGAGTCCTCCCAGGAATTGGGTAACCAATCTATTGGGGCCGCGGAGTGTTGATATTGAACTCTCCCTGCGACAGCTGGCTGTCATGCTGAGGGGTGGCATTAGTTTACTGTCAGCGATGCAGACGATTGCAACTCAATCGGACAGTAAAACGATCCGTTCAACCTACGGTGAGCTAGTTGATCAGGTACAACAGGGGCGCTCTTTTTCAGATTCTCTGGAAACACAACCGGGGTTTCCCCGTTTTTTAATTCGGTTGGTACGTGTGGGAGAAAGGACGGGAATTCAGGAAACCGTACTCGTCCGTGCGGCAGATATGATTCGGACGCGTCGTGACACGGTGCGAGAAATTGCAACGGCTTTAACCTATCCGATCATAGTTTTGATTGCTGCTGGTAGTGCAACGGCCTATATGATCACGTCGTTGATTCCCAAACTTAGCCGGATTCTGCAAAGTCTCGGTAAACCACTTCCTCCGATCACCGAATCCCTGGTGAAAATTTCCAGTTTTTTTCACGCTTGGGGCACTTCGATCTTGGCTATCTTGGGTGCAGCGATTGTGCTTTTCATCGTTTCCTATATGTCTTCTGGAGGGCGATTGTTTATTGATCGCTGGTCGTTGCGCCTTCCGTTGATTGGAAAGATTTTCCGACTAAGTGGAACACTTGCTTTTTCGCAAACGCTTGGCGGACTGACCCAGAGTGGCGTCACCGTTCTGGACTCCCTGGTGACAGTTCAACAAATGCACAGCAATATGTATTTTTCGCAAATTGTACAACGGTCCCGAGATGCCATCATTCGAGGTAATAATTTGGCTGATACGCTTCGTGACAGGCATGCGTATATGCCCTTGTTGGCAACCATGGCAGCGGTGGGTGAAGAGAGTGGAAACCTTGATGATGTGATGGAGCAGGTATCAGAATTTCATCAATCACAACTTTCTTCCATGATCAAGACACTCAGTGCCTGGATAACACCAGCGATCATTGTTGTCGTGGGATCGATAGTTGGTTACGTGTACATTGCGTTCTTTTTGGGAATGTTTGCTGTTGCGGGTTAAAGAAAATATGTTTTCCCAGAAAGCCCAGCTTGGGTTGAGTGAACTGAAACCATGGCAGACGAAAAAGCATCCAAATTAAAAAGATACAGGACAAGAATGGTCGCATGCTAGTAAGTATGTGTGGGAATCGAAAAATTAGATAATTGCAAATGGGTTAGGTTGTGAAATTACGCTGGCAGGTTAAATCTGTTAGCCACAAGCATTTAATGGAGGTAAGATATGATTCGGAATTTACTTGTGATTTTTATTTTTATAGTATGGCTTCCGGTTTTTGTAGAAGCAGAAGAAACGGAGTCAAGCGTGGTTGCAAAGCAGCAAGTCGATGCAATAGTGTCTGATCGGGAAGCAAAAATAGACAATTCCGCCAGCGAAATTTCTGATCCAGCCACACCAACTGCTGAGATTACTCACGCGATGAACAGAATTCGTCAGGTCGATAAATTTGACAAACTTGCTACAGAAGTGATTCGGTTAAAAGCTACAAACGAACAATTGCGTCAGGAGTTGGTCAAACGGTCGGCTAGCTTTCCTGCGATCAAGGTCCATTCAAAAGCTATTTCTGCCACCAGGGCCATCGCGATTTTGGGTATCGGTGAAAAAAAAATCCGTGTTTGGAAAAACTCGAAGATCACGGTTTCGATCAAAAAAGGAATAATCACTCCTTTGCACGTGATAGCAATCACACCGCAGGGAATCGAAGTAGAATTTCCTGAGTTTAAAAGACAGCTCGTCCTTAGTGAGTGAGGTTAAAGACCTCGTTTGCGGGAGCTCGTTGTTGCTGTTCTACCCAGGCGTTATTTGTAAACGCTGATTGAAGATGTATGTAGATGAATCGTTTGCTGATGTGGATGGATAGTTATCGTCAACGATGAAGGGAAGTTACGCGGAATTGACGATCACATTCCAGGGATTGTCATCGCTTGTTAAAATTAGCATCTCAGTTCAACGGGGAATCGACCTAGGATGTAAACCATTTATTGATCATTCTTTCTGATGCAGGAGGAGTGATAGCAAGTGGCCAGAATTATCCTCACTTCTGTCAAAGTTTAACACTCCTCGAGCCGATGTTTATAGCTATTGGGGGCTTGGAGATTCAAGTCTCTAAAAGTCAGCTGAATTCCCAGCAAAGTTAGTTGGAGTGATTCTTCGCCACTAATAGCCAGGCTGATTTGGTGAGCCAGTGCCGTAGTTGTTGGCAACGGCCGATCGAGGGATTCCACCGTTTCGTACTGTGGTTCTCTTCGGTTTGACTATCCATGACTAGGTAATCACAAACGCCATTACGATTAGTTGTGATGAGAAACCACCGCCAGCTGCTAGCGATCATGCTGAAAATGGTACTTCTTTGTACCGGGTGTCAATCTCTGTTATGGCATGAGGTCATTGGTGAGAATGTGGAACCCAAGGTCATCGTGGATTCTCAGCAGGCGGCACCGGCATTGCTTGCCAAAGTAAAGACGCGTCAGAACCGAATTCCAATTGATCTTCCGCCGTCTGGTTCTGCGCGGCCAGTGTCCCCGGTTGGTTACGCAACTGAGTTACCTGTTGACGGAAAAAGGGTTGTGACGTCACGAAACGATTCAACACAATCTACTTCTTTGGAAGTCGCATCGGTCAAAAATCGACAGGCGCCACTTCACAAGGGGACTTCTGTTGCCTTTGCAGCTGGAATGGTGACAGATTCTCGAACAGGTGTGGATCAGGCCAGGTCCGTTAACTTTTCTCACAATGTGCCATCACCACAGTCAAAAGCAATGTTGAATTCAGCTTTCACACAGCAATCAGTTGTTCGTCTGCCCGATTTAGAACAGATTAAACACGAGGTAAATGCGCACGTTCGAATTCCTATAAAACGAGGGCCTACAGAGATACCAAAAAGGTCTTGGGAAAGTGAACGCCGTAATCAAATTCCGGTGACCGCAGTGGATAGTCCACCACGATTGTCGATAGCGAATAAAAGTCGAAATTACCCTCGACTTACGGGAATACATTCGAATTCCCTGCAAAACCGTATTCGATTAAAGGGTATTTCCACCGATATTAGCGGCAAATCGGTGGTTGCTTTTGATGTTGATCAAAAAGGAACTCTTTGGGCGATGCCAGGAAGAAAGATCGACATAGAAGATGCTCAAGGAAAAAGGACACTCGTTGTCTCTCGAATCACAGCAGAATCTATAGAAATTACTGACGAAACGACGAATGAGGTAATATTAGTCCGATGAGATACTGCCAGATTAATCGCATCTTTAATTTGTTAGTTGTAGTAGGTACTGTGGTTGGTGGTGTTTCACCTAACTGCTTTGCTCAAGAACGGCTTCGTGCTCCAAGCCGACAAGGCTCTGGAAAAGAGCACGTGTTACAGCAATTTGAATTGAAGAAATCTACGATCTACGACGGTGCCCGTCTGATTTCTGAGCTTTCAAATGTAAATGTTGTAGCAACGGAAGAAGCGGGAGAAAAAGAAGTAACACTTTATCTGCGCAATGTTCGCGCCATCGATGCAATTGAAACGATGGCCCGTGTTGCAGGCCTTTGGTATCGAGAAGATACCAATACAGGAACGGTTCGTATTCTTACGACCCAGGAATACCAAGATGATCTCATCGTTCAGCCGGACGATATGACACGAGTTTTTACTCTACTGCATCCGAATGCGATTTCGATTGCCCAGTCCATTCGGAGTCTGTACGGTCCTCGGGTGATATTGTCGATGCAGTTGTTTGATGATGATATGTTGGTCGGTACCACAGGCATGCTTGGAGGTGGTCGTGGTGTTGGTGGCCAAGATGGATTTGGAGGACAGCGTGGATTCAGTGGTGGCATGGGCGGCATGGGCATGGGCGGCATGGGCATGGGCGGCATGGGCATGGGCGGCATGGGCATGGGCATGGGCATGGGCGGCTTTGGCATGGGCGGCATGGGCATGGGC
>PBMU01000015.1 GCA_002722775.1 Rhodospirillaceae bacterium | reverse complement strand
TAGGGGTTGTCCAGCTCGGCCGTCATCGTCTCGTTGTCGGTGACGAAGTACGGCGAGAGATAGCCGCGATCGAACTGCATGCCCTCAACGACATCGAGTTCGGTGGCGAGGGACTTAGCCTCCTCCACAGTGATCACACCCTCGTTGCCTACCTTTTCCATGGCCTGGGCGATCATGTCCCCAATCTCTTCTTCGCCATTCGCTGAGATGGTGCCGACTTGGGCGACCTCTCCCGAGCCGGAAAGCTTCTTTGACTTTTTGTTGAGGTCAGTGACGACAGCATCTACCGCGAGGTCAATACCGCGCTTGAGGTCCATCGGGTTAAGGCCAGCAGCAACAGCCTTAGCGCCTTCCTTAACAATAGAATGAGCTAGCACCGTTGCAGTGGTTGTGCCGTCTCCAGCATGATCGTTCGCCTTGGAAGCGACCTCGCGTACCATCTGCGCTCCCATGTTCTCAAACTTATCAGAAAGTTCAATTTCCTTGGCGACAGTCACGCCGTCCTTAGAAATGCGCGGGGCACCGAACGACTTGTCGAGCACCACATTGCGACCCTTGGGACCTAGCGTCGCCCTAACCGCGTCGGCGAGAATGTCTATGCCGTTAAGCATCTTCTGGCGTGCATCGACGCCAAATTTTATTTCCTTGGCAGCCATTAGCTGTATCTCCTCTGACTTCTAGAAACCGTTTCACGTGGGGTGGCGACGGTCCTAGGCGGCCTTCTTCTTCTTACCTGACACCTCGATGATACCCATGATGTCAGACTCTTTCATGATCAAGAGATCCTCTCCATCAATCTTCACCTCGGTGCCCGACCACTTGCCGAACAGCACGGTATCCCCTGGCCGCACGTCAAGTTCCGTGATCTTGCCGCTGTCGTCGCGGGCGCCTGGTCCTACGGCGATCACTGCGCCTTCCATAGGCTTCTCTTTCGCGGTATCGGGGATAATGATCCCGCCCGCGGTCTTCTCGTCGCTATCCAATCGCTGGATCAGCACTCTATCGTGCAAAGGTCTGAAACCCATGCCCATTCCTCCGATACATCTTGCTTTAAAGCTCCACAGTCTCGCCGACGGGGAGCCGCAACCACTTTCGTGTTAGCACTCCCTATCAACGAGTGCCAGCGATGTAGTGTGTCTCGATCTGACTGTCAAGTTGAGCAGCGAAAAAAATTACAATCGGCAACATGATCAACCAAATGTCTTCTGCTCCTTAGACTATCGAGAGTTGCACCATCTAGCCACATAAGACCTCCCAGATTCGCACACGTCACCCGTCAAAACCGAAGGTATGTTGCAAAATATTTTAGCCTAACGCTCCAGCACTCCGGCGAAATATGGAACCAGCGAGTGAAACGATTTGAATTTTTGCACGACCAACCTGAACCAGTCATTTGCAAATGTAAATTTCGCCCGGAGACAATTGCAGCATCCCATATCGTGCAGGAATACTTGATCTATTATGATGCCGACCATAGGCGGCTCTTTGAAGCAGAGGCGCCTTTATCACTCGGGTGCTAGAGTCACCTTAAGGCCGTCGAGCGCTTCGGTCATGGTAAGTTGGCAGGATAGCCGCGAACTGTCCTGTATATCGAATGCCAGATCAAGCATGTCGATTTCCTCCTCACCTTTCTCCTCAAGCTTGTCAATCCAGGCCCGGTCAACATAGACATGGCAGGTCGCACACGCGCAAGAACCTCCACATTCCGCTTTGATCGGTAAACCCTCATCACGAATGAGCTCCATAATCTGCCAGCCATCGATTCCGGCAATTTCGTGTTCGACGCCCTGTCGGTCGGTGACAAAGATCTTCATGATACCCCCAATTTCGCCTGCAGGTCCGAACTCGAAGTAGTGTATTGGAATCGCAACCTACGTTCCGGGTAGACGTAGCGGAAGGCCTGCTGCGACATCAAGGCCGCCTCATGAAACCCTGACAGGATCAATTTTAGTTTGCCCGGATAGTGATTGATGTCACCGATAGCGAAGATGCCGGGCACATCCGTTTCGAATTTCTCCGTATCCACCGGGATCAGGTTCTGATTGAGACTAATCCCAAAATCTGCGACCGGACCGAGTTTCATTGTTAGCCCGAAGAATGCCAGGAGCGTATCGCAAGGGATGTTGTAATCTCCGGTAGACCCTTTGACTGATACCGCCTGGAGTTTGCCCTCAGCACCCTTTAATTCTTTCAACTGGGCTATATGCAGATCAATGCCGCCGCTATCTACCAATGCACGCATCTTGTTCACAGTATCTGGCGCTGCACGAAACTCGTCACGCCTATGGACCAGCGCCATGCTTTTGGCCACGGGGTGCAGATTGACGGTCCAGTCAAGCGCGGAATCACCACCGCCAGCTATCAGGATATTCTTACCACGGAACTGCTCCATCTTCCGCACAGAATAGAAGACAGAGCTACCTTCGTATTCGTCAAGTCCCCTTAGTGGAGGTTTCTTAGGTACGAAACTACCTCCCCCGGCGGCGATCACCACGACCGTGGCATCAATCACTGTGCCGATGTCAGTCGTGACCTGCCACTTACCATTTTCTCTCTTGATCAGGGACTCCGCCATTTGGCCCAAATGAAAAGTGGGCTTGAACGGTTGGATCTGTTCCAACAGTTTGTCTGTCAAATCCTGGCCGCTGCAGACTGGAATACCAGGAATGTCGTAAATCGGTTTTTCCGGATAAAGTTCCGCGCATTGACCTCCCGGAGCGTCGAGGATGTCGATCAAGTGGGTTTCCATATCCAGCAGACCAAGTTCAAACACAGCGAAAAGACCCACTGGGCCAGCACCGATGACGACTGCATCGGTCGAAAAGATGTTTTCGCTCATATTTTATCCAGTTCTAAGTACAGTCGCGCGATAAATAGGCATCGCCCGACCCGATGCCAAGACTGTATTCTGCAGGATAGATCTTCAAAGGCGTTCCGTCCGCGTTGGTCAATCACCATCAATGTCGGAAATGCCGCATACCGGTAAACACCATGGCGAGGCCTTTTTCGTCAGCTGCCGCTATTACTTCGTCGTCACGGATCGATCCTCCAGGTTGGATTACGGCTGTTGCCCCAGCTTCGGCCGTGGCAAGAAGGCCGTCGGCAAACGGAAAAAAAGCGTCTGACGCTGCAACTGAGTTTACAGTAAGGGGCTGGTCGAGGCCCAACGCTTCGGCCGCATCTTGAGCCTTTTGGGCAGCAATGCGTGACGAATCGACACGGCTCATCTGTCCGGCCCCGATGCCCACACTGGCTCCATTTTTTACATAAACGATAGCATTCGATTTCACATGCTTGGCGATCCGAAACGCAATCAGAAGGTCCCGCAATTCGGTATCGGAAGGCGCTCGTTTTGTCACCACCTCCAAATCGTCTTGTGTAACCCGCCCATAATCACGGTCCTGCAGGAGAATGCCGCCTGCAAGCGGTTTCATGGTGCGCCCCCGGGCAGTCGGATTTGGTAGACCTCCCGTTTCCAACACACGAATGTTTTTTTTCACAGACAAGACCTCTAGCGCACCAGGGTCGACTTTGGGTGCGACGATCACCTCAGTCAAAATTTTGATGATTTCATATGCTGTCTCCGCGTCGAGGCTGCGGTTCAAGGCGATAATGCCGCCAAAAGCACTCGCCCGGTCGCAGTCCAATGCCTTGGTATAGGCCTCGATCATGGTCTCACCCTCGGCCACGCCGCAGGGATTGGCATGCTTGATAATGGCGACAGCCGGGTGATCAAATTCGGCAACAAGTTCGATTGCAGCGTCAGTGTCATTCAGGTTGTTGTAGCTCAACTCCTTTCCCTGATGCTGCCTGGCCGTACCAACACCGAAGCGAGAATCAGTAATATGGTAAAAAGCCGCCGTCTGGTGCGGATTCTCGCCATAACGCATGATTTTCGGCGCTGACGCCGCGAAGGTAACGCGACGTGGATAATCATCTCCAACCTCACGAGCTAACCAGTTCGAGATTTCGGAATCATAAGTCGCAGTGCGCGCATATGCTGTCGCCGCCAGACGCCTACGAAATACGAACGAAGTGCAGCCGTCGTTGGTTTCCAACTCCCTCAGCAGCACCGAATAGTCTTCAGGATCGATAACAACCGTTACGAAGGCGTGATTTTTGGAAGCCGCGCGTATCATCGCCGGGCCCCCAATATCGATATCCTCCACACAATTTTCAAAATCGGCACCGGAGGCCAGTGTCGCTTCGAACGGGTAGAGGTTGCTCACTAGTAAGTCGATGGGTGCGATACAGTGTTCTTTCATCGCCAACTCATGTCCCGCGTCGTGACGCAAAGCCAGCAGACCACCATGGATCTTTGGATGAAGTGTCTTTACACGTCCATCCATGATCTCTGGAAAACCTGTGTGGTCGGCCACTTGGGTGATTGATACACCCGCCTTGGCGAGGACTAACGCAGTTCCACCAGTGGATAAAATCTCAACGCCGAGGGCCGACAGCGCTTTGCCAAGGGCCGCCACCCCTGTCTTGTCGGAAACTGATATAAGAGCGCGGGACACATGGACGAGATCGGTCATGATTTGAGATCCATAGGGGCCTAATACGTTTAGCCCGGCTTATCGCTCGGCGTTCCTGGTTGGTCAACCGATGCAGGCAATTCCGTTTTCCGACGAAGACGCGCTTCCCTAACGGCAATATAGGTCGTACTACCGAAGATCATCGCCCCACCAAACCAGGTGAAAATGTCCGGTATTTCCTCGAAAAAGAGATAACCCAGTAAGGTAGCCCAAATAAGCTTGGTGAAATCCACAGGCAGTACCACAGAAGTATCAGCTATCTTCAAGGACTGGTTCATCAGTGTCTGAGCAAGCGTACCCAAAGCAGCGAGAACGAACATGCAAGTGAACTGTCCGATTGTCGGCATTTCCCAGAACGGGAGGGCCGCGGCGAAGACAATTGGTGAAAGAAAAATTGAGGCATAAAGAGAGATGGTCACGCTCGTTTCAGTTCGGGTCATCACCTTTATTACCATTAGAGCAAAAGACCAAATGGCGGATGACGCAATAATCAACAACGGACCAATGCCAACTTCGATCACACCTGGGCGAAGAATCACCAGTGTTCCGAGGAACCCGATCGCGATCGCGGTCCAACGTTTTATCCCTACGACCTCCCCTAGAAAAAATACCGCAAGTACGGTGGCGAAAAGTGGCACACTGAACCCCAGAGCAGTGGCCTGAGCAAGAGGCGTGATGCTAAGCCCGTAGAAGAAGCTTAACATGGCCCCCGCGTTCAAAAGACCGCGTAAGACATGCAATTTTAAGTTCCTGGTCCTCAAGCTCAAACCTCGATGCCGTATTACGAGTGGAGCCAGCACGAAGAGACCGAGAAAGGCACGAAAGAAAGCGATCTCGAAGGGATGCAATTCACCCGACATGCCCCTTACGATCGTGTGCATGGAGACAAACAGTACTGCAGCGATCGCCATATATGACGCGGCACGAATGGGGATCGGAATGCGCTTTAGCGCTGTGGAAAGGCCTTGGGGGAAAAACACCCCCGAACATACCCTCAGGGCCATTTTCTCTCAATAGGCGCGTAGTGCGTGATTTTGGGTTATGAACGCCGTGCAATCATGGCGATCCCGACCAGGGCATCCTGAGCCTAAGCCGTCACGCCGAAACAGGCTCGGTAGGGTAGTTCGCCGCGTCCAAAGTAACTCTGGTAAGCTTGGCTCATAGTCTCGTAGTCGCGCTTGAACTCGGTCATATAGACTTTACAGTTGCCTATGTTCTCGAGATACGGATCGAGCTCCTAAAACACAATCAAACGGTTGCGCATCACGCGACGGCACTACGCTTCAACATCGCTTGGCAATGGAGCCAAATCGTCGGAATCTGGCCCGTAATGAACACCCATCCATTAGCCTCAACCGCATTACTAAAGGACACAACATCTTACGGGATAGATGAAAATTTAGGAGCCGAGGTAGGGATACACGCGGTCCATCTTATGGCTCTTGCGTTCGGCTGTTACGCCTACAGGTTATTCGAAAGTCTATCAGAGTTTTAACAAGATAGCTGATAACGATATGGAACCAATCCTAACCCTGAATTGCAAGATTTAAAGGTTCGCTTAAACGGCCTCAATCGGGATGGGGTATTAGACGACGGTTATTTAGCCGGCAGGTCTGCCTCTATGTGGAACAGGATCTTCCAATGGCACCAATGTTGGCCTCTCTCTATTCCATGACGTTGGCATCGCCAGCCCGTGGGCTATTAGCTTAAATCTAGGTCTTCTAACAAACGTGTCACAAGACTTGGCGGATAGATAGGCCGCAGTTCGCCGATACCGGTAGGGATCGCCAGGGCAGACGCACGTAAACGTCATTCGCGTCGAAACGCAATCGCCGCCTGCCTGCCGTTCCCGTATACCCCTAGGGCGTATGCTGTGATCGGTAGTTATTCTGCTTCATTGGACATATTTGCACTTCAGTTCCGAATAAGTTTCCCGGGAACCTTCACTTTCCCCTAAAGATGGGCTGACGCTTCTCCCGAAATGCCGCTCCCCCTTCCTGTTGGTCCTCACTTCGACGAATTGCAAGCAACTCGCCGCGGGAACGGGCGTGTAGTTCCGACGGCCCCATCGGCGTCACAGTATCGCGTACGAAGCGTTTTAGCATGCCAACAACTAACGGCGCGCTGTCAGCAAGCACTCGTGCATATTCCATCGCAGCCTCAACCTGTTGGCCTGCCGGCACGACCTTGTTAACAATGCCCACCGCTTGGGCCCGGTTGGCGTCGAAATGAGTGCCAGTAAGCATAAACTCCATCGCGATCTTGTGCGGAATTCTCGCCGCCACACTGGCAATCAGCCCCCCACAGAAACCGATCTGAGCCTCAGGATAGAAGAAGTCCGCATTCTCGGCGGCGACCGCAAGATCGCAGAACTGCACCAGGCAGAATGCCCCACCCACACAGTATCCGGCGACAGCCGCAATTACCGGCTTATCAACTACCACACCGACACCGGGCATACACTCCCACAGATCTGGATCGGTCGGCGGATCTTTGATGTCGGCTCCAACTGAAAATGCCTTGTCCCCGGAACTAGTGAGCACCGCGCATTGGTCACTACTGTCCCGATAGCGAATGAATGCATCACGTAGGGAGGCTACCAGCGCATTGGATAGCGCGTTCATCTTCTCTGGCCTATTGATCGTAATCAATGCAATTCGATCCTTAGATTCGTACCTAACCAACTGGTCGCTCATGTTACTGCTCCGGTCCGGTTGACGGTTGTAATTTGCCCCCCGACAAGCTTAGGGGTGAGGTTGCAAGTCCAGTATTAAACAAATACGGGCGAGCCTCATTCCAGGACTGTTTAGTATTGCGCGCTAATCCCAGCTCTAAGCCCCGGGCTCGGAATAGTCCACTGGCGTGACCATCCAGCCTTCGGCATGTCGGGCCCAGTAGACATCTTTCAGTTGCTGCGAAACTGGCCCAGGACTGTCGTTAGAGAGGATCCGCCCATCAACCCGGGTAACCGGTATGATCCCGCCCGCCGTTGTAGTCAGGAATATCTCATCAGCCTCATGGAGATCCCCAACCCTCAACCGATCGGCGTTAGCTTGTATGCCAACATCACGGCATAACTCTAGAGTCACCTTGCGAGTAATCCCCTCAAGCGCGCCACGATCGGGCGTTGTCACGACGCCGTCGCGCACTACGAAGACATTAAAGCCTGGCCCCTCTGTTATATAGCCATCATGATCGAGCAGTATCGCAGTGTCAGCGCCCACGTCTTCAGCCTCAAACATCGCCTTCACCATATCGCCTCGGTGGTAGTTCTTGATCGTGGGATCGACCGAATCCGGTGGAATGCGAGGTGTCTTAGCGATAATTACGTGCCCGCCCCGTTCCTGGATATCGGTGGGCAATACGTCGATCCAGGGCAATGCATAGGCGATGAACCGGTTGACGTGCCGACTCGCCGATCCGCGTGGCCCAGATGGCGGCAGACCTCGAGTACAGACCATCGCCACATAGGAATCCCGATGACCTGCTAGGCGCACGCATTCGGCCAGTACCGCCTTCATCTCCTCGTCCGTATGCGCCACGGACATCCTGAGCCCCTCCATAGAGGCCTCGAACCGCCGGATGTGATCTTCGAGCCGAAAAAAGGCGCCGTCCCTTACATGCACTACGTCATAACAGACATCGGAGCGGGTGAAGCCCCAGTCGAGAACTGAGATCTTCGCCTCAGAGATGGGTACATAAGCGCTATCAATGAAAGCCGCCCCCTCGGGCCATTGCCCGGTAGCGCGTGCTGCAGGCCTGGGCATCAAACTGTCGTTCATCGCAAATCTCCTCTGGTTTAGTCTTTTTAGCCGGCTTGTTCACGAGCCAGGCCAGTTACCACCAAGCGCAGCCTGTCTCTCTACGGCTACACGTGTAACGGTCTGGCGCAATTCCGGATTGCTGTTGAGGAAACGCGCCAAGTCCTGAGCATCTAAGACTAGCAAGCGGGTGAGCTCCAGAGCCACAACTGTGGCGACACGGTCGCCGTGTTCGATCAACGCAATCTCGCCGAAGAAGTCACCGGGATTCAGAATCGCTGGATTTGGGTCAAGCTCGACTTCAAGTGCCCCAGAGACGATGAAGTACATGCTGTCGGCGTGCTCTCCCTTGCGCACGACGATTTCGCCGGACGGCACCACACGTGGCTTCAACATAGCCGCAAGATCTGCGATCCGGGCGGCTGGAAGGTCAGAAAATAAGGGCACCTCGGCAACCAGATCCCAGGTTTCTACGAAACCACGGCGTCGAAACTCACGGGTATACCCCGAGGCCAGAATAGCGGCCGGCAATGCGAACATCCCCACACCGATAATGGTGACAAACCCACCCATGAGCCGACCAAGTGGTGTAATCGGCGTAACGTCGCCATACCCGACTGTAGTAAGAGTTGCCAATCCCCACCACATTGCGTGTGGGATACTGGCGAAGGCTTCGGGTTGAGCATCCCGCTCAGCGACAAAAACCATCGTCGAGGCAACGACCAGCACGACCATCAGCATGATAAACACACCTATTAAAGCTCGCCGCTCGGTGTAGAAGGCCGATCCGAGACTCTCGACCGCGCCTCCAAAGGGTGTGAATCTCAAGACCCTAATCATACGGAAGGTCCGAAACACCACGAGATTGATTTCAACACCGGGAATTAATGGCATGATGGCCAGCAGATCTAGCAAGTTCGGTAAGCGAACCAAATACCTCAGTCGACCCCAAACTTGGTGCTGTCTTTCTCCATGTCCTTTCATCCCAGCGTCAAATAGCCAGACACGGAAACCGAGTTCGATGGCGAAGATCACCAGACCCGCACGGACCACCCAACTTAACACCTCCCCACCAAAAGCGCTCACCTCAGCGTTAGAGCTCGCAAGTATTGTCACCACTGTGACCATAATAGTGGCCAACAGAACACATTGCGCGAGGCGCGGAGCGGTTCCCGACCGGGGAGTCAATTCAAGGATTTCATGCATCGTTTGCCGAAATTCCGACACCTAAACCTCCTGCCAATATCCCGGAATCATGACACCGGGTTGCCCATCAAGTTTAGGCATATAGAAAAACGCACGAAAGCCGTTCGCTTTCGATCCTATCCTGCTAAAGTAACCAAAAGATGACATTCGGAGACTAAATATGGCGGGCATGCAGAGAAGTGCAGCGGAAAAGGCCCTGATCAAGAAAGCTAGGGCAGTTCTTCCGGCCGGAAATTTTGGGAATATGGCCGGAGATATCGTGATCCGCCAAGGTAAGGCAGGTCGGGTGTGGGATCTCTCGGGAAACGAGTATGTAGACTATGTCCTTGGCTCAGGACCAATGTTCATTGGTCACGGACATCCGAAGGTGACCGCCGCAGTCCAAGCCCAAGTGGCCAAAGGCACGACATTTTTCGCAAACAATGAGCAAGGTATTCACCTCGCTGAGAAAATTTGCACCGCCATGGCTTGCGCCGACCAACTCCGCTACGTGAGTTCTGGTTCGGAGGCCACGCTTTTCGCAATGCGTGTGGCGCGAGCTCACCGGGGACGGGACAAGATAATGAAATTCGAAGGAGGCTATCACGGGATGAGCGACTACTCGCTCCAATCCCTCGCCCCCAAACGGTTCTCCAACTATCCCCAAGCGATCCCAGATTCTGCGGGCATCCCCACTAAGGTAAGCGAAGAAATCGTCATTGCTCCGTTCAACGACGCCGAGACAGCCGTCTCGCTGATGCGGGAATACGCCGACCAATTAGGCGGCGTCATTGTCGAACCCTTCCAGCGTCTGCTACCGCCTAAGCCGGGCTTTCTGCAGGCGCTTCGGGAAGCGGCGACGAACCTCGATATTCCGCTCATCTTCGATGAGATAGTCACCGGTTTTAGGTTCGCCTATGGTGGCGCACAAGCCTATTACGGCGTGACGCCCGACATGTGCACACTGGGCAAGATAATCGGTGGTGGTTTTCCATTGGCTGCCATCGTCGGACGCGAAGACCTGATGGCACATTTCGACAAGGAGGCTGTAGGCGAGGACGAATTTTTACCACAAATCGGAACGTTATCAGGCAACCCTGTCGCCGCCGTGGCGGGTCTCGCCACGCTCGAAGTGCTTGAGCGCCCAGACACCTACAAAACGGTGTTCAATACCGGTAGACGTCTCATGGAAGGATTAGAGAAAGCGATGCGGGATCACGGACACACAGCACGTGTGATCGGCGAACCGCCGCTATTTGACGTATTCTTCACCGATGGCGACGTATCGGATTACCGGGGCATGTTCGCCGCCGACGCGGCCAAGGCTCGTGCCTTCACTTTGGCCCTGCGAGAACGCGGGGTGTTTAAAGGCGATAGCAAGTACTACATTTCGCTAGCTCATGACGAGGACGACATCCAGGTCACGCTCGAAGCTTTCGATGACGCGGCCAAATCACTGAAAGATATTTAAACTAGCTTAAGGCGCCGTTCAGCAAACTCAGATAAAGATACTAGGGTTCATCATAAAAAACTCTGGCCCTTATCCCAGGTTTGTGGGGAGGTGCATCATAGGAGTCCCCCGTTACAACATTTGTCCACCATCAACGGCAATGGTCTCACCAGTGATCCAGGATGCAGCATCCGAGGCGAGGAAAACTGCGACGTTGGCGACCTCCTCGGGCGAGCCCATACGCTTGAACGGAATCGAATTGATAATTGCATTATAGAGTTTAGGATTATTTTGTTTCGCATCGTCCCAGGTGCCGCCATCGAAGAAAATCGAACCAGGCGCGAGGCAATTGACTCGGATGTTCTTGTCGGCAAGTTGCAGAGCCTGGGTCTTAGTGTACTGGATGACGGCTGCCTTGACCGCGCCATAGGGCGGTGTGCGCAGGGACGAAGTAAGCCCCGAGATCGAGGATGTGTGGACGATCGCCCCGCCGCCAGCAGCCTCAATATGCGGGATTGCGGCCCAGGAGCCCCGCACTACCGCCATCACATCAACATCGAAGCCGATCCGCCAACCTTCCTCGTCATCGGCGCGCCCGAAGCCGGAGGGGTTGTTGACCAGAATGTGAATCCCGCCGAGCGCGTCCGCGGCCGCATTTATATAGGACTTCAACGCGTCACCGTCCGTCACGTCGCAAATCTGGGTATGGACCTGACCTGCATGCGATTCTATCACCGTCTGCGCTATCTCCAGGCTTTGCGCACCCCGCGCGCAGATCGACACGTTCGCCCCTTCCTTAGCGAATCCCTCAGCTATCCCAAGACCAATTCCCCGGCTGCCGCCGGTGACGATGACGGATTTCCCCGCCAATCCCAAATCCATGATAATCACGCCCCAAGTTTCGTGGTTTCAGGCGATTACAGCATCGCTGGCCGAATGTAATGGTGTTGGTCGGCCAAAAGCACGTCAAAACTTCTCTCCCGTCAGGCGAAGATGAATTAAGGGCTTAGTTGAATTCCGCTCGGACTCACAGTCTCTCGTTGATGACCGCAAGGAACGGTTCGGCCAGACCCTTTAGCTTGGCCGCGCCCACACCATGAACTTCAGCGAATTCCTCGGACGTGCAAGGCGACTTCCTGGCCATGTCCATCAGTGCTTTATCGGTAAACACCACATAGGCGGGCACACGGCGCGAACGCGCGATATTTGCACGGAGGTCTTTAAGGCGTCGCAGCAGGGTCGCTTCCGCATCAGTTAGCGTCTGCGTGGAGACCAGTGGGGTCTTCTTTCGGGAACGACTAGCTGGCCGATCGACAACATCCCGGCGATATTGGAACGTCTCCAGTCCCTTTAGTAAAGCCCAGCCCCGCTCAGTCAATTTCAGACCTCCGAACTCCGCCACATCGAGATACAGGAAGCCCGCCGCCACTAATTGACGGATGATAGAGCGCCATTCTTCGGACTTACGTCCCGCGCCAGTGGCGAACTCAGCAAGCCGATCGTGCCCTGCTCGCGTGACTTTCTCGCTAATCGCACCTCGCAATACGTCGACGACGTGGCCGGCACCGAAGCGCTGTCCCGTCGCACGCACCACCGAAAGCACGCCACGTGCTTCGTCGGTCCCGTCGGATATGTCGGCGGGATCGAGACACATGTCGCAATTGCCGCAATTACCACTGTCTTCGCCGAAATAAGCTAAAAGTGTGCGACGCCGACAACTCGGGGTCTCGCAATAGCCGATTAGCGAGCCAAGCCGCTGATGTTCACGTCGGCGCCGGTCCTCGCCGCCGTCCTCCTCCTCAATGAAAGCCCTGCGCATGCGTATGTCGTCAAGACCATAGATCATCAACGCTTCCGCCGACTCGCCATCGCGACCGGCCCGGCCGATCTCCTGATAATAGGCCTCTACGCTTCCCGGCAAGTCAGCATGAAGAACGAAGCGGATGTCCGGTTTGTCTATACCCATGCCGAAGGCAATGGTCGCTACCATGACCACTGAGTCACGGTTCATGAAGGCATTCTGGTTGCGCTCCCGCTCCCATTTCTCCATGCCCGCGTGATAGCTAAGTGCGTCAAAGCCGAGCTCCCTCAGATACGCAGCGGTCTCGTCGGTCTTGCGGCGTGAAAGGCAGTAGACTATGCCACTCTCGCCGCGACGCTCGTCTAGGAATGCTGTCATCTGACGGCGCCAGTCGCGCTTGGCGGCAACACTTAGCTTGATGTTAGGTCGGTCGAACCCTGTGACGAAAATTTGGGCCTCTCGCCCGAATAGCTTGGCAGCGATATCCTGGCGGGTGACCTCGTCCGCCGTCGCGGTGAGTGCCGCGATCGGCACGCCCGGAAACAGATTCATCAGACGCGTAAGGTCCTCATATTCCGGACGAAAACTGGGACCCCACTGTGAGATACAGTGCGCTTCGTCAATGGCGATTAGTCGCACGGGAAGTTTAGCCAATGCTTCCAACATACGCTCAGTCATCAGCCGCTCTGGTGCTAAGTAGAGGATCGGAGCCCTCCCAGCGACCACATTGCGCCAAGACGCCACATTGTCAGCGCGGTCGCGGGACGAGTTGATAGTCTCCGCTGCCACGCCGGCTAGCTTAAGTGCCGCGACTTGGTCCTGCATCAGCGCGACCAACGGTGAGACCACGACGGTGAGACCACCCAAAACCAGAGCTGGAACCTGAAAACAGAGCGACTTGCCGGCCCATGTCGGCATGACCGCAAGCGCGTGGTTCCCCGCCAGGAGGCAATCGACGACCTGTTCCTGGCCGGGCCGAAAACCTTCGAAGCCGTAGATGTCGGCGAGAATACTATGCTTTATCCCCTCAAAAACCTCTGCGACCGCCATCTGTTTATCCTGTTAAGCTTTTCGGTAGTTAAGCTGATTCGGGACTTAGAAAACCACCACGTTGCGTAACGCTTCACCCTGTTTGAAGGCCGCGAACGCCTGATGACCCAAGATGGCAGGGTCACCGGTGTCCCATACTCCGTCGGTATAATGGATCTCTGAATAGCACACCGCGTAGGCGACGATCTTTACCCGCACCTCGCCGGCCCTCGGTGGATCCAGCGTTACGTCATCGACGGCAAGTGGCTTGCCTAACTCGGGGCCGAACTCCGCCCGAATTCTCGTTGTCAATGTGTCGCACTTCCATCCGAGATGGCGGATCACGTTCATCGACAAGTCCAGGATAAGCGGCATTCATGACGTTTCAACCCAAAAAACCTATCCTAGGCTCGGGCGCATACGAGGACTTCGGGCGTTATCACTCAGCTCGGAATGATGAGCGGGAAGCGCTCACTATCCATCGGCTGACCAGTTTGTATCGTAGCAACCTGCAGCGGTTTGCTAGTGCCTGGGCGTGCGTCATAGGAGGCATCCGCCCCGGTGTAGCGCACGGTATAACCGCGCCTACGTATATCCTGTCGTTCGTTACCGCCGGCACCGTGTACTGTTAGCCCTTGGAAAACGTAAACATCGCCTGGCTCCAGATCCCAACCAATAATGTCGTAGTCGCGACGCGACGCTTCAACGTCGATCATCGGCTCGTAGTCCGGGTTTTCGTCGTAACCCGAACCGCCGGTTTTCTTCAGATCCCCAAAAACTTCGGGCTGGAACCAGCGACCCCATTCATGCGAGCCCCGTATGAACTCAAGTGCGCCAGTCTCCTTAGTGACAGGATCAGGCGAGAACCAGAAAGAAATCACGTGGCGACCACTGACCGGCCAATAGGGTTGATCGTTGTGCCAACGCGTGCGGTTCACTGTACCCGGCTCTTTCACAAAGAGCTGGTCATATAGTAGATTAACCTTGCCGCCACCAAAGAACTGGCGCGCTATCGCCGGCAGACCGGAGTTCAGGCATATCGCCCGAAAGTCAGGGTCATTCTCCCAAATTCGCAAATTGCCATGGAACCGCCCACGGCCATTCTCTTCCTCGTAGCCATGATAACAAGGCCCGGGGCATGCGATGTCACGGTCGATAGCTCCAGCCAATATGTCCAGCCATTCGGGCTCAACCAAATGCCGCAGCACGATCGCCCCATCGCGCCAGAACTGATTGATCTGCGCCTCCGCAACAAAATAGTCAGAATCCGGCATACCGCCTCCCCGTCGCTCCTTGCAGAATACTAACTTGGGTATTCCAGGCCGTCTCGGCTCTAATACGTCATGACGATAAACCATCGGCGCGACAAACGGCACCGAGAGCACTATAATTATAATTGCTGTCAGACTGGATCCGGAGAATTACGGGATGTCAAATTTGACCAATATGGGAGCGGCAGTCGGCGAGCTTCTTAAAGAGCGGAACGAGACTGTCGCGGTCTCAGAATCTTCGAGCGGCGGATTGGTCTCAGCGGCTTTACTCGCCATACCAGGGGCATCGGCCTATTTCATGGGTGGTGGTGTTGTATACACCCACAGGGCGCGTGAAACACTGCTAAAGATTAACTTCGACGACCATCCGGGCGTGCGTTCGTCGAGTGAACCCTATGCAGAACTAGCCGCGGCCACGATCCGAGACCGTCTCGGCGCTAATTGGGGGTTGGCGGAAAGCGGGGCCGCCGGCCCCACTGGCAACCGCTATGGCGACGCGGCGGGCCATACTTGCATCGCGGTCGCTGGGCCGATCAAACGGGTGCTTACACTGGAAACCGGGCTAGAAAACCGTGACCGTAACATGTGGCTGTTTGCCGAAAAAACACTCGCGACTATCGAAGAGGCTCTGAGAGCGGCAGGTTGAAATCTAGGGAGAGCTACTGTGAGCCGTGTATTCGGAGAACTACGCCAGCTGGGTTATGTGGTCCGGGACGTCGAGGCGGCCATGAGATATTGGATCGAAGTGAACGGTGTAGGGCCATTTTTTTATATTGAGCGTGTGCCTCTGGCCGAGTTCTCTTATATGGGCAAGTCCTCAACCGAAATGCCAGAGATGTCGATCGCGCTAGCCTTCTCAGGCGATGCGCAAGTTGAGCTAATACAGCAAAGAAACGACGCGCCGTCGATGTACCTGGACTACCTCGACAGTGGTCAGGAAGGTTTGCAACATATCGGCTACTGGCCCGATAACTATCAAGGTGCGAAGCGCGCGGCCGAAACCCAAGGACTTATCGTCGGCCAGGAGGGTAACATCGCCGGGCGCGGCGGTTTCGTCTATTACCAGACGGCAGCACACCAGGGCACTTGCATCGAGTTCGCGGAATACAATACCTACCGGCGCTATCAATTCACCGAAATGGCGCGAATCTGTAGAAACTGGGATGGTAACGATCCTATCCGCACTACTCTACCGGCGCCACCTGTCTGAGCTTTCGAGAATATAAATGGCTAAGATCAGGCAGACTCCGATCACAGGCCCAATCGCCGGGGAAGCGGCAACGGTGGACGCCAACAAACGCACTTTACAGCTAAACAAGGCATGTATGTCGGATCTATGTCACACCGCGGAGATTCTGGACTCCAACCCATTATCGACCGAAGTGCTTCGTCCCGAGGATTTTGACTTGCCGACTACCACCGCATTCATCGCGAGCGTGCACCAAATCCTACTTTACGAAACCGGTTTTTCCATCATCAAACGGCTGCCAGTAGAGCGCATGTCACCCGAATGCACGATCCAGTTCTAATGGCTCTGAACGAGCTTGATCGCGCGTCACCTTCATACCCCTAATTCAAATCGATGGGTATGGCGTCGCTATGAGGGTATCAATTCGTGGGAGTGGACAAGGGTACGCGGTCGCTGAAGAGCAGATCGGCGACCCAGGGCAGCATGCGCCGGACGTATCAAAAAAGATCACTGAGCGTCCGGCACTCTCGCGGCCCTTTGCATTTGAGCCGGGTCCTGAATAGCCGCGGTATTGGCCACAGGCGCAGTGCCTTTACTGATCGCCCAGATCCCATCGGAAGCGCCACCTTGTCCGAAATTGGATTCGCCACGAGGGCGGCCCATTTTAATTGGGTTAGAACTTACTGGACACGACTTATGAGGAGACTTTCCCCGCGGGTTCACATTCACTGATGGTCCTGCTTTAGCATGTCCGAACACTTCTCACCAATCATGATGCACGCGGCATTGGTATTGCCCGAAATC
>PBMU01000014.1 GCA_002722775.1 Rhodospirillaceae bacterium | reverse complement strand
CCCTCAACCATTCATGTTTATCATAATGAATGCTACGGTCAGCAATGTACAAAGATGACGAAGACTGCTCGGGAGATTATGTAATGCTGCCAGAGACGCTTCAAGAAGTGCTTCATACCCACGAACGATGGCTAAATGGCCAAGACGGAAAAGGCCGTGGTGATCTTTCCTTTGCTGATCTTTTCGGATTTCAACTGCCCGGGCGCCGGCTCCAGAAAGTGTTGCTACAGGGGGCGAATCTATCTTGGACGGACCTAAAGGGTGTCAATTTGTCTGAAGCTGATTTGTTCTGCGCGAACCTGCAACATGCGGATCTAAGTGGGTCCGACCTTCAGAAAGCCAACCTGCGAGGTGCATATCTATCAAAGGCCAATCTCAACGACGCTAAACTCGATGGTGCTGACTTACGCAGCGGATTATTATTGTGTGGGCCGAGAGTTACTGATCCCCGTTTCGACGTGACCGTCCTTCGCGGTGCGAGCATGAATGACGCGAGCATGAAAAATGCCAACTTAGAAGGAGCTGATTTACGGGAGGTATCCTTGGTCGGTGCGTCGCTGGCTGGAGCAAATCTGCGGGGTGCCGACCTGCGGGACGCCGATATGGAGAATGCTGATCTGCGAGGTGCCGTGATGCTAGGTTGTCGTCTTGATGGTACTGACACGTCGAGCTGCATCACCGATGCACGTTTTACAGGGCCAACGGATTCTGTGAGGAACGACATGGAGGCTGCGGAGACGGATTTAACTATCGACGATCCCTGGAGCATCAATCCCGATCGCATCGAGGAAATGGTCAAATCCCATAAGAAATGGCTGGATTCTGATGGCCGAGAAGGTACACGCGCCGATTTCTGCAACCGGACCTTAACGGGGCATTTTATCAGGAACGTTTCCCTCGACCATGCCATTCTTAGAGGGGCCTTACTTGATTCGACCGATTTGAAGGAGGTTTCATTCGTCATGGCCGATCTTGCGAGGGCCAATTTTTCGAACGCTAAGATCACAGGATGTCAATTTGACGGTTCGATGGCTGCGGGCGCTTGCTTCGACGACGCAGAAATCTCCAATTCGACATTTCGATCAGTACTTCGGGAGGCCCGTCCAGGATCGGACGCCGACGTGCTGTTCCCCACTAACTTAGTTAGCTCCTCGTTCGTCGGAACAATGATAACAGAATGCGATTTCGAAGGAGCGGACGTCAGAGGAGCCGAGGGAACGGACTTCACCTAAATTCTTTTAACAAGGGAGTGGGATGGATCTTTTGGTCAGAGGATCTTGACATGGCAAATAAGGTGGTGCTTTTCGTGAAAAAAAAAACGAAGGTCATACAAGGTCTGCGCCACAAGCGTCAGGAATGGATCATGCCAATCAATGAAGCGGGGCAACGAGCGACGTTTTTGATGGCGCTCAGTGCGGTCGCTTGGGACGGCAATCCGGTAAGCGAAATATTTCTGGCGGCAAGCGACACGACCAGACATGTACCAGTTTGGGTCGCGGCTTGAGAGAAGATGCGGGAAAGGAACCTCCAAAATGGCTGAAAAAATATTGTTCGTCGATGACGAGCCCAATGTGCTGGAGGGATTACGTCGCCAGATCCGAAAGCAATTCGAAGGAAGTTATATTTCGGACCCGACAACCGTCATGAATGTTATAGAGGCCGAAGGCCCATTCGCCGCAGTGGTGTCCGATATGCGTATGCCCAATGTAGATGGAACCACCCTACTGCGGAGTGTCAAGGACCGCCACCCGGATATGGTCCGTATTATGCTGACCGGAAACGCTGACCAGGAGACGGCCGTTTCTGCAATCAATGAAGGGAGCATATTTAGTTTTCTGAACAAACCTTGTGATCCAAAAGTTTTAACGCAAACTCTTAAGAACGCAGTTCAGCACCACCTACTTATCACCGCCGAAAAGGAAGTGTTGGAGAAAACTTTAGCGGGTTCAATTCGAACACTCGTAGAGGTTCTTGCGAAATCTGAGCCCACGATATTTGGTAATGCGATTCAACTACGGGATCTCGCGCGGGTCCATGCAAAGCTACTCGGTGGAAACCCTTGGAAACTGGACATGGCAGCCATGCTCGCCCCGATTGGTTGGATGACGCTGCCTCATGATCTCTCGGCAAAGGTTGGAAGAGGAGCGGGACTTACATTGGACGAGCGACGTTTGGTAGAGGGCCTCCCACAGAAAAGCGCTGAACTGATAGGCAATATACCACGTCTTGAGGATATCAGTAGGATCGTACGGTTCACCCAGAAGAACTTTGATGGCTCCGGGTTCCCGAAGGAGATGCCCAAGGGAGAGGAGGTTCCTATTGAATCACGGATTCTTCGCCTGCTTGGCGACCTTCTAACTGAGGCGGGTGGACCCGATCTTACAGAAGATGCCTTCGAGGAACTTGACGCGCGCCGAGGCGTCTACGAGCCGGATCTCTTGTCCGCATTACGAGGCAAAGTTCGGCATTCACTCCTAGCCGAAGGCACAATCGAACGCGCTGAAGATACGGCCACCAACCAAGACATAGTTAAAATCCAGGTTATCGGGCAGCTCGAACCGGGCGATATGCTTATCGACGATCTCCGGACCGAAGACGGAGAACTTGCCTCCGCTGGGAACGTGTTCCTAAGCGCCGCGGCCCTTGATACGCTCGAAAGACTGGACCGAGCTAGAGGGCTAGTCTTCCCTGTAAAAATCCTGCGTGGCGCAAATGCTAATTGAACTAGTTTCCCACTATGGGCGAAAGCGCTCTGAAGGATCTAGCGGAGAGTTGAATTGAAAGGCACCGTCGATGATATCAAGACGGTTCTGTCGCGGGTGCCACTGTTTGCCAATTTACCGGCTGAAGAATTGGCGCGTTTAACGGAGATAGGCCAATACATATCAATTGGTGAAGGCCAAACGGTCTTCCTAGAAGACGATCCTGGTGATACTGCCTACATAATTCTCGAGGGCCGGGTCAATATTTTGCGGGCTGGAACCGTGGATGGCGCCGATGTAGTTCTTGCGTCCCTTCAACCCGGGGAAGTCTTCGGCGAGCTCGCCCTCATCGATGGCAAACCGCGCTCAGCCTCGGCCGTTGCTTTGGAAAATTGTGAATTTCTCATAATTGACCGAGACAATTTTATACAAATGTTGTCCAGAACCCCGCGTGTACTGGGTGACTTTATGAAGCACCAGCTAACCCGGTTACGCGATACCAACGCAGCGTTCTTTGAAGCCACCGAAGCGGAAGGCTTACTGGAAACCAAAAGTGCCGAGCTCTACGAGGTTAAGCAACAAGCCGTGCGTGACCGCACCCAGCTTTTGAACGCGATCAACAGCGTGCGCGAAGGCTTCCTGCTTGTAAGTGAAGAGCGGATCGTCGGGCTCGTCAACAAATCCATGGAGGAAATGTTTCACCCCTGCGAAAACCAGATCGCAGAAGGTGTGGGTTCAGGAGAGTGTTTTGCCTGGATATCCCAGATGCTTTTCCCTAATGATGCAAATCGTGCTGCTGAATGGCTAGCGCACCAGACGGCCAAGTTTGACTTAGCATTGGCCGGCGACGGAAACGTTGAGCCAGATGAGGTTACAGGTCCCGGCGATAGAACTTTTTGGATCCGCCATCGACCAATGATGCAAGGTGGTGTGGTAACGACGATTACAGATACGACCGAACGGTCGAGGATGGAAGCTCGACTGCGCCAATCCCAACGGCTGGAGGCTCTGGGCACGTTGGCCGGAGGCGTGGCTCACGAAATCAACACTCCAGTTCAATATGTCGCGGACAACATAAGCTTTCTAATGGAGGCTTTCGATTCCTTCGTTGACGTGTCAAACCGTTCCCAGGCCATTGTTGAAGGTGAGGCTGATCCCAAGTCCCTCAAGGAACTGCGTTCACTGCTCGAGGACGACGACATCGAATTCTACCGCCAAGAAGCCCCCACAGCATTGTCACAATCCCGTGACGGGATACAGCAGATCGCCAAAATCGTACAAGCTGTAAAGGAATTTTCGCATCCCGGGACCAAGGAGCACACCGACGTCGATATTGATCATCTGGTCCACAACGCGGCAACGGTGACGCGCAACAAATGGAAATATGTCGCTGAACTAGATGTCCGGGTTGAGCAGAAAAACCTTGTGGTATCGGGCCATGCGGACGAGTTGAGCCAAGTGCTTTTCAACTTGATCGTAAACGCCGCAGACGCGGTCGCAGACGTCCATGGCGAAAGCGGTGAAGGGAAAATCGAGATCATCGCGGATACTGTGCCTTCTGGGGTCGAAATCCTGGTCACTGATAACGGGACCGGCATGGACGATGTCACACGTAGCAAGATTTTCGATCAGTTCTTCACAACCAAGCCTCCCGGCAAGGGCACGGGCCAAGGCCTTTCGATTTCGCACCGGATCGTTACCGAAAAACACGGTGGTGAATTGTCCTGCACGTCTTCGCCTGGCCACGGAACGACATTCAAGCTCAAACTCCCTGTCCAAACGTGAACTGCGTTAGAAACAAATCTTTTCGCGTCTTCAACATCCTTTTGAAAAGTCCTGCGGACACGTTAAATACCCGATATTGAAGTGTCGAGAAGCTCTGGAAAGTAATTAAGCTGTTCACACGCGGATGAAGCGTCGCAAAGCCGCGTTCATGACTATCACCGGCAATATACCTGTCGCTACGATGATTAAAGCTGGCAACGCTGCCTCTTCAAGAAGTTCATCCTTCGCGAATTGATAGACATAGGTCGCCAAGGTTTCAAAATTGAATGGGCGAAGCAAGAGGGTCATCGGTAGTTCCTTCATTACGTCAACGAAGACTAAAAGACCGCCTGCCACAAGCGACAACCGGATCATCGGCGTAACTACCAACCGCACACTTTCACCAAACCCGCGGCCCAGAACGCGGCTCGCCTCAACCATGTTGGGCGGCATACGTTCCAACCCAGAAGACACCGCCCCATAACCGATGGCTTGAAACCGAACAATGCAAGCAAAGATGATCAGGCCTACCCCGCTAGTAAGCCAACCTTCATACGATAGCCCAAACACCTTATTCAATAACAAGCCAAAAAGGTCATCCACCAAACCACCTGCTGTCACGACACCGATCGCGAGGATCGTGCCAGGAAATGCGTAACCCACCGAGGCAAAGCTGGCCGCACGACGCAGGAGCGGTCCGCCCTTATAAACCGAAACAAAACCCAAAAACGCAGCCGAAGACATGACCAAGAGCGCTGCAATCAATGCAAGAAAGAGCGTATTGGCAGCTGCCTCGAGAACCGCATCCGAGAGTTCCAACGAATAGCCCCGAAGCACAAAGTTGAATAGGACCCCAACCGGGATGACAAAACCAGCCAAAATTGGCAATCCGCAAATCATGAATGGAACAATAGAGGCCCAACCTGTTTGTCGAACAGAGCGCATAGAAACTGCTCGCCGGGAAGTATCCGTAAACCGTCGGCGATTACGAGCCATCACCTCCATCGTTAGCAATGCAACAATGAACAGAAATGCGAGCGACGCGATTTGTGAGGCTGCTGGCAAATTGTTCATACCCAGCCAAACATTAAAGATGCCGAGGGTCAGGGTCTCAATCGCAAAATATTCAACCGTGCCAAAATCCGAAATAGTCTCCATTAAGACGAGAGCCAAACCGGCCACAATGGCGGGACGCGCTAATGGCAAGGCCACAGACCAAAAAAGGCTGCGGTTAGCCAGGATCCCGGTTTCGAACAACGAAGCGGGCGTTAAAACAAACGCGGTACGCGCCATCACATATACATAAGGATAAAGGACCGCACCCATAACAAACGAAGCGCCTCCCATGGAGCGAATTTCCGGAAACCAATAGTCGCGAGAGTTTCGCCAATCGAATAAGTCACGCAACGCGCCTTGAACAGGGCCGGCATACTCAAGAAAATCAGTGTAAGTGTACGCGATCAAATATCCCGGCACCGCCGCTGGAAGCAAAAGCATCCATTCGAGCCAGCGACGACCCAAGAAATCGTAACGCACGACCATCCAAGCCGAGGATACTCCAAACAAAACACTTACTGCGGTGACACCAGCCATAAGCAGGAGCGTGCTCTCGACATAGCGCGGCAGTACTGTATTGATGAGATGCCCCCAAAGACCCTCGCTGTCGCCCGCCGCAGCGACGAAAACAGCCAGTATTGGCGCCACCAACATGATCAGCAGTATAAGACTTATTGAGGTCCAGAGGTCGAACCGCATTAGCCTACGTTTAACTTGCCTGTTACCATCTCACGCGATCGATGATTTTCTGCGCGTCTGGCGCCAATTCCGCGATCCGCGCAATTGCCATACGATCCTCCACAAAGGTACCCCACGAGGCGAGTTCACTTGGAATGGGCACGTCTCGATTGACCGGATACTCGAAATTCACCTCACCATAGAGATCCTGCGCTGTCTTCGTTGTTAGGAACTCTAGGAAACTGACCGCCTCAGCCTTGTTATTGGAATGCTTCGCAACGCCGCCACCCGAGATGTTGATATGTGTTCCACGGTCATCTTGATTCGGAAAAACTAGGCGAACCGCCGCCGCCCACTCTCGTTGATCCGATTTATTGGAGTGCTTCAATTTGCCGAAGTAGTAGTTATTAATTATGGCGATGTCACAGACACCCTCGTAAATCGCCTTCACCTGTGCCCTATCATTTCCCTGGGGTCGCCTGGCGAGGTTATCGACAACACCCTTGGCCCAAGCCTCAGCTTTCTCGTAACCCAACGCATTGATTAATGAAGCGACTAAGGCCCGGTTGTACACGTGACTTCCAGGGCGCGAACAAATCCGTCCAGACCACCTCGGGTCCGCCAAATCCTCATAGCGGGAGATCGAGCTTAAATCACGTGCCTCGCGAGACACGGCGATCACCCGCGCGCGCTTCGAGAACGCAAACCAACGGTCCTTCGGGTCTCTCAGATGGCCAGGAATATTTTTCCGCAGAACAGATGAATCAACCGGCGCCAGTAGATCCTTGTCGGCATAAACATACAATCTTGCAATATCGACCGTGAGTATCACATCTGCGGGGCTCCGACCACCCTCCGCCTGGAGCCGTTGCGCGAGCCCTTTGGATGCATAAACGATGTTGATTTTCGTGCCAGTTTTAGCCGCGTAGGCATCGATGAACGGCTGAATCAAAAAGGGTTGACGATGCGAATAAATGTTTAGGGTCTCATCAGACCAAGCCTTATCCGACGCCAGCATCGCAACACTGGATACAACCGCAAGTACGACGAAGAAAGATGATTTCTGGATATTAAGTGGTAATGGCATCGGCCTTCTTCGGAATTGGTTAACGAGAAATCGTGTGACACAACGCCCCGCATCAATGAATGGTAGGGCATAAATCGTTGTCAGATTATGAGCGTTGCATCCTTGGCCGGGTGTCCCGAATTTCAAGGAGCGGCGATGCCCCGCCAAACAAAGACTACCGCCAATCCAGTCCCAGATCGCCAGCACTGCCCCGAAATTTCGGTCGTGATGCGCAACATCAACCGAGTGGTGGATTTGGTGCTGGGCAGGTGAGATCAGGATCCGCTCCAGCTTCGGGCCGTAGGCGAGCCATATATGGGAATGTCGCAGGTTGGCCCCAGCAGCATTGAATGCGAACAGGAACATGTTAGACCCGAGTACTGTGACGAGTTCAACATGTGAACCAAAGAAGTAAATGAAGGACGCTATAGTAAGGCCCTGAACCATTATCCCGCGCAGAGCGAAAATAACTCCTTCGACCGGATGGGTCCGATAGACCGTAATGGGCGTCAAAGTTTCGGCAGTATGATGTACCTTGTGAAAGCACCACAGAACGGACCATCGGTGCATGGCTCGATGGATAAGGTATTTCGCGAGATCATCCAGGACAAACAAGCACGTAGTGAACAAAATTGCGATGGCCCAACCCGGCACTTCATCAAGGATTATGACACGACCTTCGAACCAAACGTGTAATCCTTCAAATACAAAGGTCGCGACTGCGAGCTTGGAGACCAGCCGTGGCGCCACACCCATCATTACGGCTTGATTGATTAGAAGGGTTTTGTAATCGGACTTAGCCGAGGGCGACCACCAGACAACTCGGGCGAACAGTTGTTTGATGGCGCCGTTCAACCGAGTTTTTTCAGCAACAACAATCAGGCCGAGAGCAATCAAAACCGACAAGATCAAATACCCAACAAAGACCCGCTTGCGCGGATCAAGAAAGGGTTCCAGGACTTCGCCCACATAGTCCGAGACGATCGTTTCCATCGTCCCCTCCAAGAAGTTCAGACGGCCCAGCCCAACGCCGTGTCGCCTCTGAGGTCAGTCAGTTATTCTCCGAACTCGCACAACGTCCCCATGACTTATAACAATTAGTCGGCCATATTGGCGGTCATATCGTTATCCGGATCGAAGGACTTCTAGAACCGTCGTCAGATAAAGGGGAACGATGTAAGGAGAAAACTGACATCAACAATTGCTAATGCGACTTACTATCATTTGGGATCAAAAATCAAACTAAATTTTAATTTCCAGTAACAGATTCCAATTTCAAGACCTTGATTCCACGCAATCCCAACCCGGTTGTAATGAGTCGGATTATTTTTAATCTCCGCTCGGAACTTCAACATGCGCATACTGGAAACCAAACCTGGATACCGATCATTCGGGAAATCTAACGCGGCTTAAACACCGCCAAATTCCGGGAGCAAAAAACAACCATCCCAAGTGGATGGGTGAAAAATATGGAAATCTCGCACAGCCGATAAAATGGCTCGTAACCCATATTCATCAGCCCAAAACCCTCAACCGCGCACAGCAAAGACTTTTTCGAATGCAGAGTTCATACAGATTAGAGATCGGTTAGAAATGCTGGAAGATCCGCAGTCCGTTGCGAATTTCTGCTGTATCGGTATCGGATCGGAACAACACAGCGCTCTCCGGCTCGCAAAGGCTGCAAGATGTCGATGGACTTTGTCTTCTCCAAGAGAATCAAAACTTCCTGGACCAAAACGTACTTTTGGCCAAGAATCGTTTCATCTTCTTCTGATCCAGGACCAGCGTTTTGTCGAAAATCGAACTGTCTAGAACCGACTGGAGCAAAATCCTGGGATATCTCGCAGCGAACCCTGCTCCTCTCTACTTTGACCGGCGCCTGCGCACGTTCATTGCCAAAAAGCACGCGGTTGCCCACGGGGAAGTGCGGACGTTCGAGGCTGAAACGCGGCAAATCATCGAAGGTGCTATCAACTACAACCAACACCACATGAACAATTTTCTCGAGTCACACGTGGTTAGACTCATCCGTCCGCTATCGGTTATTGACCCGATCTATGAACGGGCCAGCGACGCCAAGGTCCTGTCCATTGGTCCTCGCAACGAAAACGAACTACTACATCTAGCCGCCTACGGGTTCGACCTGAATAAAATCGACGCGATCGATCTTGTTTCCAACTCCCCAAACATCCGCATCATGGATATGCACCATCTGGAGTTCGCCGATGACAGCTACGACGTAGTAATCTCCGGCTGGACCCTTCCCTATAGCCGTGAGCCGCGACGAGCTCTGGCGGAGAAAATGCGGGTTTTAAGACGGGGCGGACTTCTATGTATCGGACTAACACGCGAACCACCAGATGGAGACGAAGCGGCCCTTGTATTTAGGCAAGGCGCGACCAACTATCTTTCAGTGGAACAAATTTTGGCAGATATTGATGTTCCAATCGACAGAGTCGAGTTCCGCCACGAACCACTTGATCCTACGCGCAAGGGTGCCATTCTTCTGATAGCAAGGGCCACGTGACAATAGACTTGCCAAACAACCCTCGAGAAGCCGAGCGACTTTTCGGCTATAACAATCCCGAATGGTACCGCCGATTTCTCAAACATCTCCGGTACGCCATCGATCGACGCTCCTATCCACTATTTGCAGAAATCGCCGCCAATTTTGTAAATGACCAAGCAGCGGTTCCGAAACCTGTTCCTGAGCCAGGCGATGAGCGATTCGAATGCGACATGACTGCCTTAAATGATGATGGCCTTTGTCGGCTTGGCCCTTTGCTCAGTGCGAGCCAAATTTCGGAGGTCCTCGCCAAGGTCAAACACTCGGAGCTGAAAGACCAGTGGGAAATCGTTCCGGGGATGTTCCAGCACGTCGACATTCCCTCGGAAGTGCATGTCGCGACCTACCTGATGCCAACGATCCTAACCGTCCCACATCTTGTGGAAATCGCGAACCACCCGGACGTGCTGGCGCGAGTCACACGCTATTTGGGAGCTCCACCGACAATCCAAACCTACGAAATGTGGTGGTCTCTGGCCGGACGTGAAAAAGCAATGGGGCCTCAACTCTTCCACGAGGACCGACATTGCTACAAATTCTTGAAACTTTTCGTCTATCTGACAGACGTAGATATGAATGCTGGCCCACACGTCTATGTTCGTGGGTCCGCATCGACAATCCTTCGTGAACGGCGTCTGGAGGCAATGAAGAAACTGAGCGCCGCGGCGGGTCACGCGGCGCAAGAGATGTTAAGCACCGTTCGAATTTCCGATCGCGACATCAGCCTATTCTTCGGCGACGAGCGTATCGAAACGGTGACCGGCAAAGCCGGAGATTCCTTCTTAGCTGATACGGCCGGGTTCCATAAAGGCCTGCTTCCCACTCAGCAGGATCGTTTAGTGTTCCAAGTGCTTTATACACTCCTACCAACAATCCGGGACGAAGTCAGAACACGTACTATCCCCGGGTTCACGGCGCGTCTCATGAAATCTCATTCCGATCCAGCAATCGAAAAAACCATCCGATATGCTAATCGGCTTATAGTCAACGACCCCCAAACCTTAATTTAAGGCTTTATTTGAGATAGCCGTGGCGGATTTTTCCCCCAATCGAATCATATTGAGCCCCGCATTCGGGGCAGGCTGCGGCAACCTTTCCAAGAAATGATGGAAACCGCAACCTCATTAGGGGGATGCAGGAATACCCATCATACTGTGCCCAAATTACACTACTCCAAGATGGGAGAGGGTGTGTTCTACCTGCAACAAGATTGGGGTCTTGTGGGGGCCTCACACCCAATAAAACGCGTCGCCAGCGCCAACCAAAAGCACTATTCGAACAACTCGAATAGTTCCTTAAAGGCGGTTATTTGGTTCCCCACAGCTGACGATGGCACAAGGATTGGGGTTCGGATGCCGGCGTCATACCAAGACTGCAACCCATCGAGCACCTGATTTGGCGTTCCAAAAAGCGTCGTGTCCGCGAGCCACTTGTCGGAAAGACTGTCCGGTATTCGCTCCAGAACGCCTTCGTCGATCGCCCGCTCGACACCATCCATCTCCTCCTCGTATCCAGCCTCTCGCCAATAATTTCGATAGTTGGACAGTTGCGCATAGCTAGTTAGAGTGCGCCTGTTCACAGATTTAGCAGCCTCTACATCGTCCGAGATACAGGTCGGGATCATGTTTGCGATGTGAAAGCTGTGATCTACCCGCTTGTCGGCCGGCAAAGCTGAAAGTGAGGCGGCCATATACGAGCGGACACCATTGGCTAAGACTACTCCACTCCCGATTTCCGCCGACAATGCAATCATCTTCTTCCGCAAGGCTGCAAGCACGATCGGCGGCAGCTCCCCCACCCGATCGGCAGCACGGAGATCAGCGACGAACCTACGGATATCAGACAATGGCTTACCAACCTTAACACCGAATCGGGCGTGAGCAGGTGCATGGCTGACACCAATTCCAAAACTAAAGCGGCCACCAGAAAGTTCATGGATCAAAGCTACAGTCTGGGCATAGTCAACGGGTGTGCGCCAATAGATTGGAGTAACAGAGGTCCCAAAAGGAATGCGATCGGTCACCAGAGCCAAAGTGGTCGCGAGTGACAAGTTGTCGGATAGCGAAGGAAGGTAGATCCCGGCAAAGTCCCGGGCCTCGACTTCGCGGGCGACATCTAGGACACGGTGCCGGCGGCCCGGAACGGCTGCGATTGAGACTGCTGGCTTGATGATGGCCATGGCATTTTCCTAGGTTGCCGCGATTAATAGTCTGGGAGAGCGCCGCCCGGTTTACCACGTGATTTCCATTACCGCCAAGATGCCGTCGAATCAGCCACTTCCGTCCCTGGCAATCCCCGGAGAAACCACATAACCATCCGGACCCACGACGACCCCATACTCCCGTTCCGCAGCAACCCGGCCTACGTAGCCGAGCCGCACGTCGGTTGCCACCTCTGCCATATTTCTTTCAAGTGGGTCGCCATAACCGCCGCCGCCCGGCATCTCGACAATCAACCGATCTCGCGCGGGAATCGTTTGAAACCCTTTGTTTCGCAGTTCTGCACCCGAGGCGAGCCGCAACCGACCAGTTCTTCCTACCCCGCCGCCATTTCGCCCACGCGGTGGAAAACAAACACGCTCGAAACTGGCGAAAATTCCAAATGGCGCGTCCTCGCGGTTTGAAATCTCCATCACCTGACCCAACCCGCCGCGCTGGCGGCCCGCGCCACCAGAATCGGCGCACAACTCCTTGCGCCACACGACAATCGGTGTAATTGCTTCAGTGACCTCGACGGGCACATTGCGCACACCACTCGGAAACGGTGTAGCCGAAAGGCCATCCAGCGTAGGACGTGCGCCGGCACCGCCGCTGTGGAATCTGGTCACCATGAATGGCGTACCGCCTTGTGCACCGTGCCCCGTGATGCCATGCCCAACTTTCGGCCGTCATACGCGGCCGGACTCTAACCCAAGAACTAATAGCGCGCCATAATCCCGATATAGTAGCCGCTGCGATGGCCGAATTGCAGGATTATTCCGAGCGCATGTTGCGCAGAACGATCGCAAACCTTCCCGACGGAACCTATCACGGAGAGGATCAGCTCGATGCGCGCACGCTTGACGGACTACAATCGACGATCCGAGCCACCGTAACAATTCAGGGTGAGGAGGCCTTGGTTGACTTGACTGATAGCGACGATCAAGTGTCATGGCCTATCAATTGTCCGGTCGCGTCCACTCATTCCGCGGTAATGACCGTATTTGGGCAGATTGCCGGTCGGAGAGTGCCAACCAATGACGGAACCTATCGGCCGATACGTATTAAGACCCGCAAGGGTTCTGTTCTCAATCCACAGCACCCGGCGCCGGTGCGCGGTCGTATGGCATCGGCCTATCGAACACGCCGTCAAGCGAGCCCTTGGAGCGGTGATACCGAGCCAAATCTCAGCGGCGGGAAGCGACTCTACTAACATAATAACTATGAGCCGACCTCTCGATAGCGGCTACGAGATGTTCGCCGAATCTATCTCCGGCGGCTATGGCGCAGGCCCAACGAACGACGGTGCCGACGTAATCGCCCAGATGCTTTCAAATACAGCGAACACCCCAGTCGAAGCGCTTGAGATGGACCATAATTTCATCCGGATCAACCGTTACGAGGTGATCCGGGATTCCGGAGGGGCGGTAAGTTTCAGAGGGGGGTTGGGAGCACGGCGTGTATATGACATTTTGGTCGATGGTGTTCTGCTATCGACTAATGGTGATCGCCAAATGACAGCACCTTGGGCGTTGGCCGGTGGCAAGGAAGGCAGCCTCGCCATGTTCGCGCTAATTCGGGACGGCAACCTGCAACGCCTCCCTGCCGCCACAAATATCGAGTTACGGGCAGGAGACCAAGTATTGATTGAGGTTTCTGGTGGTGGTGGGTATGGCGACCCACGCAAACGCGAGCGAGACCTAGTGCGCCAGGACTTGCGTGAGGACCGGATCAGCCCGGCCGAAGCCCGCGAGACTTTCGGCCTTGCGGACCCCTGATCCTGGCCTTTCAATCGATCAAAGGAAGTTATTTGGCCAGATCATGGTGCGCCACATATGGGCGACGGGGCTACCGTCGAAACCAAGGCCTTCGTCAGGCTGGCGGAAATTACGTCCTATTATGTCCCCGAATTCATCGAGTTCAACAATCTTGTCGGGGTCGAAAGCGTAGAGATCGTTGAGCACCACCTGCATGGCCGAACCATACCATTTGTGGTTCGCACAATAGTCCCATTCCGCCTTAATGTAGGGCGGCGGATCATATTCCTCCCCAAAGGCCATCGCGTAGAGCTTCGGATATTCGTAGTCAAATTCCGGCGCCGGGAGGAACCGGAGCGACTGGTGATGTTTTATAGCCCATGCGACCTCTTCGTCTACGTAGGGCGCCACAAGTTGCGACGCCCAGTGGCCGTGATCGCTCCGAATGAAGCAAACCACCGACATGTCAT
>PBMU01000013.1 GCA_002722775.1 Rhodospirillaceae bacterium | reverse complement strand
CGGCGTCTCAACTATTGGCGCACGTGTATCAGAAACGTGCCAGATCATACCCTGCTAATCCCGCCATTTCAGGGGTAACTGCACAATGTCATCACCATTATGAAATACAACGATATTAGGATCTATACGCTTTTATACTGCTCTGAATCCGGGTTTAGGCAGGACCTTGACCGCGACCAAGATTTTCCACCTTATCGAGATGCAGCTGCGGATCGACATAATGGTCCTTGGCGCAAAAAGCCTGTTGGCGCATTTTTGTCAAAAGTGCCGCCGCGGTTAGTAGTTGATTAGCACAAAACGTCCGACGGCTTTTCCTTCGCGCAGCTCCTGGATCGCGATTGGCGCGTCGCTCAACTGGCGCTTAATCAAGGGAACCGGTTTCACTTTGCCTTCCCGAATCAACTGCAGGAGTTCGACCAGGTCCTGTTGGGTTCCAACATAAGAACCCAGGATGTTGTTTACCTTGAGTGGGAACAAGGATGTCGAGAGTTCGACCGCGCCGCCGTAGAGGCCGACCAAGACCAAGGACGCTCCTTTGGCTAAGACACTGAAACCGAAGGCTGTAGTAACGGGAGCTCCTACGAAGTCAATTGCACCTTGCGGACCGCCATTGGTCATACCCAATAATTGTTTGCGTGCGTCTGGATCAGAATTATCGATCACCTCATCCGCGCCTGCAGCAAGCGCTGCCTCACGCTTAACGGGATCAATGTCGGCGACGATGATCTTGGCATCGACCACGGCCTTGGCCATGCCGACACCCGCCAGCCCGACGCCGCCTGCGCCGATTATTAGCAGAGACTCTTTGGCCCTCAAATGCGACTGTTTCTTCAGCGCGCTATAGGCGGTGATACCAGAGCAGGCAGCCGTTGCGGCGACGGCCTCGTCAACACCGTCATAAGGTACGAGATATTTGGCGTTGGGGACGATCAAGTATTCAGCGTAACCGCCGTCGCGCCTTGTTCCGATCGTTATCGGGTTATTACAAAGGAGTTCCTCGTCCCGTTTGCAGACATCGCAATCCCCACAACCTATCCAGGGATAGACTACGCGTTGGTCGCCCACTGAAACACCTGAGGCATCGGGACCGAGCTTAGCGACTTCACCAAGCGGTTCGTGACCCACGGTGAAGGGCAGGGACAGACCACGGTCTTCAAGCGTAACCTTGCGTCCACCACCCATGTCGAAAAACCCGTCCCAGATATGGATGTCGGAGTGGCAGACACCGCAGGCCGTAACCTTGATCAATACCTCCGTTCCCTTGGGCGCAGGTATTTCGATCTCTCGCTCCTTAAGTGGCGCTCCCCATTGCGTGATCTGGTAGGCTTTCATGGTGTCCCCCGTAGGTTCGCATTTCCTTCAGATAAGCGCGGTTTAGGTCTGGTTGCTAGCGAATTCGTTCCGACTTGCTAGGCCGTCCCGGCATGTGCTTGACGCGCGTTTAATCATAAACCAGCGTGTGTTGTGAGTGACGAAACCTGGTTGGAAGATTATGACCCTAGATTACGAACCTGTGCAGGAATTTGAAGCCATGGGGTTAACCGTTCCTTATCCGGATGACCCATTTGAGATCCGCAACGGCCCGTTCTATTGCGGAAAAAATGCGGAAGGTGACACGGTGGTAGCGATCAAGATTGGCAGCATGCAGTGCAATAGCAATATGGTAGTTCATGGCGGCTGTCTTATGACCTTGGCGGATCTTGCCGTTTGCTATAAGGCTATTGAGAGCGATCCTAAGTTGCGGTCGGTAACCGTCTCGCTGACAGCCAATTTTCTTTCTCCTGTCCAGGAGGGAGCAACGCTCTTTGCTTATCCTCGGGTGAACCGTCGCACAAAGCGGATGGCCTTTGTTGATGTACGGATTACAGACGGTGCATTTGATGTCTTTACTGGCTCAGCCTTGATCCGGGTTTTGTCGCGATAGTTTTCACGGCCGGTCTAACAGGGCTAGGGCTTGGTCCTGCAGTTCACGGTTAGCTGAGGCAAGGATCGCGCCGCAGGAATACATTGCAAGCCCTGTCCCATCCCATGTTGTAATAACTCCGCCTGCGCCTTTGACCACTGGAACCAGTGCGCAGATGTCGTAGGCCTGCAAGTTCGGGCCATTTAGGCAAGGGCCGACCAAGGCCACGCGCTAGTGAAGCATAGCCTAGGCGGCCGGTGTCGCAGAGGGCGGGTAGCGGCTGTTCAACCATCCCCAGGACTGGGCGTGAACCCTGGCATAGCGCGATTAGTATACCGAAATTAGGCAGGTCGGCGGCGAACTGTTTAGTGCCGTCAATAGGGTCTATTACCCAGACATGCTCCTGGTTCAGGTTGATCGGATCGAATTCCTCACCCAAGATACCGTGATCCGGCATCTCGCGGAGTAGGATCTCGCGAATTGCCTCCTCCGCCAACTGGTCTGTTTTTGTTACTGGGCTGCCGTCGGGCTTAATCTCCATCGCAACTGGTTCCGAACCGCGCGGACGATTTCGCGCGCTGTGTCAGCCAGGTGGTCGACTAGGTCACGGAAATCGTTTCCGGACATGATTTGGGTCTCCAGTTCGTCGCCCTCTGAGCATAATGTGATCCCGCGGAAAGTCCCACAGGCTTTGTCGATATGATCGCGTTTGGTTGTTTGGCGGCGGCGGCCGGCTGACCCTAGAATTTAGACGGACAAATGGGAGAATTTGATGCCAGACGGCCTACTCAATGGCATAAAGGTGATTGAATTTGGCCAAAATCTTGCCGGTCCCTATTGTGGGCAGATCCTAGCCTTTTTGGGTGCCGAGGTACTCAAGGTTGAGCGCCCTGGAGGTGATGACGCACGCCGTTGGGGGTCGCCTTTTGCAGGAAAAGATGATAGCGCGCCTGCTGTGGCCTTTGTTTCGCTCAACCGCGGGAAGCAAAGTACCGTCATTGACCTGCGAGAAGAAGACCAGCGCCTGGAATTGGTCGAGCTTGCGGGAACCGCAGACATTTTTGTGCACAATCTGCGCGTCGACGTGCCAGCCCAGTTTGGGTTTGATGCTGCGAGCCTTCTTGATCGATTTCCCCAACTTATCTACGCCAATCTCGGCGCCTTTGGGCACAACGGACCGTGGCGTGAAAAGCCGGGCTATGAACCCATCATCCAGGTAATGGCTGGCCTGATGTCCATCAATGGCGATCCAGCGGCTCCGCCCGCGCGGGTGGGTGTATCGTATCGATCATCGACCTTTCGACGGGCATGTGGACGGTGATTGGGATCCTAGCGGCTATCGCGCGGCGGGCGACGACGGGTAAGGGATGTGTAGTGGATACGTCGCTGTTCGAGACCGGGCTGATGTGGATTTCCACACATGCGGCGCATTTTACAGCCAGTGGCCTAGTCCCAGAGCGGTTGTCCTCGGGCTATCCCTCTCTTGTACATTATCAGGCCTTCGACTGCGCCGATGGACCTTTGATGGTCTGTCCTGGTACCGAGCGTTTGTTTAAAAAGTTTGCCGAGATTCTAGGACATCCGGAGTGGGTCGATGATACTCGCTTTGCAACTAACAAGTTGCGGGTATTGCGCCGAGTTGAAGTAAACGAGATGGTGGCCAAAATCATGATTGATAGGCCGCGCGCTTATTGGCAAGAGAAACTCGATGCGCTTGGTGTTCCAAATGGTCCGTTGAATACCGTGCCCGAGGCGCTGGATCTAGAACAGACGGCCGCACTCGGTAGATGTTTCAGCCATATTGCAACCATCCGGGCCTATATCATGGCTTGCCAGTGAGCTTTGATGGCCTGCGCGCTGGTGACCACTCTCCGGCTCCTGACATCAGTTCGGATCTGTGCAAATAGGCAAGGAAGTAGGAATGGCCGCTTCAGCTGTAGCTTATGACTTAGCTAATTTTCGGGTGGGGCGGCGAGAGGGCAACTCATTGCTCTTGCTGAAGGCTTGGTAGTTGACCAGAGTCCTGGGCTCTCTCTTCAGGATAAACGGGCACTTAATGCACGGAGGGTTTGGTTGGCAGGCTATCACCCTTGGTGTTTCGTAACAGACAATATAAGGAGGAAGGGTCCATGAGAGAAATGGTGGTGCGGGAATCTATTGCTCGGCTCGCGAAATCCATTTTCGACCGAGGGCTTACTTTTGGTAGTTCTGGGAATATCAGTGTCCGGGTCGACGACGGATGGCTTATGACGCCCTCAGGTTCGACCATGGGTAACCTAGATCCAAGTCGAATCTCCAAACTTGATGACGCGTGCAACTTGGTCTCTGGCGACAGGCCGACTAAGGAGAGTACCCTGCATATAGCGATGTACGAGCAACGCCCTACAACGGGTGCGGTTGTGCACCTACACTCGACCCACTCCGTCGCAGTGAGCTGTTTGGCCGATATTGACCCGGCCAACGTCCTGCCACCGATTACGGCCTATTACGTCATGAAGATTGGCACCTTGCCACTCGTGCCATACTTCCCACCAGGCGACGCAGATCTCGCCCGCGCGGTTCGTGAGATGGCGTCTAAACATCATGCTGTTCTACTCGCCAATCACGGCCCGGTGGTGGCTGGAACGTCGCTTGAAGAAGCGGTTTATGCGACTGAGGAACTGGAGGAGACTGCACGTCTTTTTCTCATGCTTAAGGACATGAAGACGAGATGTTTGACAGACCAACAAGTCGCGGTCCTACGCGAGACATTCCCGAACTAACGCAAAGCCGCGTCGATATTCCCGCCATCGACGGTGACAACATTTCCAGTAGTCCGTTCAGCTAATGCCTGATCCAGGAATGCGCGACCAACATGGGCGGCCATAACCTCTAGTCCCAGCAGGTTGCCCGCAAGATAGTCTTCCTCGCTCAATCCGCGCGCCTTGGAGCGTTGTCGCACCACCGAGTCGGTCAGTAAGCCCGAGCGAATTCGGTCGGCATTCACTGCATTGGAGCGGATGCCATGCTTGCCGTATTCCAGCGCATATTGGCGCGAGAGGAATAAAGTGGCGGCCTTCGGCAGCCCATAAGCCCCGAAATCACGCCCCGGATTGACCGCTTGTTTGGACGTGTTGAATAGTAGGGTGCCGCCGGTTCCTTGGACTAGCATGGTCCTCACCGCTGCCTGGGCGACAGTCTGGTGGGCGAAGAAATTGAGCTCGAAACTTTTCCGCAGGATCTCATCGTCTAGGCTTCCGATTTCGCCCTGCCAGGCGGCACCCGCGTTGGAGATCAGGATATCAAGGCCTCCAAAGATCTCGATGATCTCCTTGAATGCGGACTTGACGGAATCTGGCCTGGTGACGTCGCAACTGAGCCCGATTGAACAATTGCCGGCGAAGTCTGCGGTCGCGCGTGCGGCATTCCGGTCAATGTCGAGGACCGCGACATGTGCACCCGCGTTGGCGAAAAGGTTCGCTGCCGCGGCGCCAATCGTTCCTGCGCCTCCGGTAATAACCGCAATTTGGCCAGACAGCGGCTTGTATTCGACGCTCTTTAGCTTCGCCTGTTCCAGCGACCAATATTCGAGCTTGAAGAGCTCTTCCTCAGGCAGAGGCTCAAACCTTCCGATCCGCTCGGCACCGATCACAGCCTCGATGCAAATCTCAGCTATATCGGCTGCGACCATGGCATCCTTGGCGCTGCGCCCTATACCGAATAGGCCGCAACCTGGGACAAAGGCGACCCTTGGCATGCAGTCGAGCATGGTTCGCTCAACCTTGTCCAGAGCATCACAGCGCCTGAAGTATTCCTCGTAATCCGCCACGTAATTCGCCACCCTACTTCGCGTGTCATTACGGAAAGATTCTAAGGGCCCTAAGGCGGGGGCAATGGTAATCAGCGGCTTCTGCTTGGTGCGGATCACGAGATCCGGAGTGCTCACACCTCTGGTCCCGTAGTCTGCGACTTTCTTGCCATTGACGAAGGCGTCCACCTGGCCACCCGAGCGGTGTTCCAGGACGAAGCGGGTAAATTTCCCGGCGCCTAGATCCTCGGCTACCGCGCCTCTAAGGATCGGGGCCACCTCAGCTAATGCCGGACGTTTTGCCGGCAGCTTGGCGGTTGCGAAGACCCGTTTGCGACCACGTGCGATCCGAGTCTCGGCCGTACTTACGTGTCTGATCATGCGATCATAGGATTCTTCGGCTGTCTCGGCAAAGGTGAAGATGCCGTGCTTGTCCAGAATTAAGCCCTCGACGGCTGGGTCAGACTCGTAGATCTTTGCCGCAATCTTGGCCAGCTCGAAACCAGGCATGACATAGGGTACGATCCCCATCGAGTCGCCAAAAATTTCGCGGCACAATTCTTGGCCATTTGGTTGATCTACGATCGAGAGGATCGCGGTTGAATGGGTGTGATCGATGAACACATGCGGAAGGAACGCATGCAGCAGGGTCTCTACCGACGGGTTTGGCGAAGTTGGGTCGATCAAATTGGCTCTTTGCAACTTAACCATGTCCTCGTCGGAGAGCGCGGTGAAAGCACGAGCCTTAACCAGCGGGGATAGCTTCACGGCTGGCAATCCTGGCGGCTCGATCGTGGCCATGTCCCAGCCACTTCCTTTCACGCAGAGCACGCGCCATTCATCTCCAACCATGTCGTTGACTGTGGTCTTGAGCGAGGTATTTCCACCGCCATGCAAGACAAGCTTTGGCTCGCTGCCAAGTAGGCGAGTAGAATAGACCCGGAGTGCCAAATCGGCCGGCACTCCGCCGTTGCCATAATGCTGAACCGCGGCCCTAGCATGTTTTGAGTTCCACAGGCTCTTCATGACGGTCTCCTTTCTTCTTTCTCGCAGGCGGGCCACTGTTGTTGTACGGTCGAGCGTGAGGTGCATCGTAAACAATATTTATGGTGATGCGGTCGGCATGGGTTGAAACAAATAAAAAGTTCCAATTGAATTCGGCTCCTCATTCTGAGCATTTTACAAAACCCACAATCGTCGGCCAGTGGGCTCAGATTCTGTATTTCTCGATCATCGTCGGGTCTACTGTGATGCCGAACCCGGGTGTATCAGGAATTTTGATGGTGCCGTTCTCAACGAGGGGGCGGTCGAGCAGCATGTGATCCCAAAGTGGATCGCGTTCGGGGTCCGCGAAGCATTCAACGCAATAACCGTGCGGCTGGGAAGCTAGCATTTGGGCAGCGATCTGCGGTTCCTCGTGGTGTGTGAGGAGGATGTCCGAGAATTGGGCCATACCAGCGACCCGCTGCCATACCGTGATCCCACCAGCCTCAGAGGCATCGAAATTGACAAAATCCACCGCCCGGGCATCGATCAATCGCCGAACCGCCTGTCCAGTTATTTCACTCTGGCCGGCGTTGACTGGGATTGAGCTTGCCCGGCGTACCTCTTCCATGTTGCGAAGATCGTCCATCCAATGGCACGGTTCCTCGAACCACACGATGTCAAGAGGTTCGACCAGCCGGGCGAACCGGACGGCGTCACGCCAGTTCCAGCCGCGGTTAGCGTCAACTGAGATCATGAAATCTGGGCCCGCACCGTCGCGAGCCGCTGCGACCCGCTCGGCATCTTCCTCAGGTGATAGACCGCCGACCTTGACCTTGCAGCCGGCCATGCCGCGGGCGCGGAGGTCCTGCATCTCGCGGCTAAGATCAGATAAGGTTTTTCCCTCCAGGTAATACCCACCTATTGAAATTATCGCCAATTCTTTGCGAAATCCCCCCAATAGTCGTGCGACACTAACCCCATAACACCGTCCCATAGCGTCCCAAATGACACTGTCGACGCAGGCGATCGCTTGCATCAACAGTTCTGGGGCCATGGCCACAGTCGGCACTTTGGTCTCCAAAAGTGCATGAAGACCCAGCCAGTCGCGGACGTCACGACCCCTAAGAAGTGGTGCTAACATATCGTTCACCAATCCTGCGATCTCGGGTCCGTGGGATCTGTTGTCACCATTGTATATCTCTGCCACAGGACCGTCCTTAACCCATAGCCGGGTGATCACCGTGCAGCGTGATGTTACGTTGTAAACACTACCGCCAAAATCTTTGTTAAGCGGCACGCGGATGGCGATCGCTTCTACCTTGTCGATGAGCATCCGGAACTCCCCACTCAATAACAAAATCCAAGCCTATGCGCGGTCAATAGGACTGGTAAAGCGCTGCGGGCAGTTATCGCGGTTGTGGCCAATGACCTTCCATCACTTAATCCATACCCGTCCCCCTTGACCTGGTTCTCTTGCGTGGTGAGGCTCGCTGCGCAAGTTAGATGGTTTGGGGGATTTTTAATGAGTGCAGGAGAACGTTTGCCTGGAACCCCGGAGCCCATGCATCTCTGGGTCGGCTACGGCGGTGTCCGGATCGCGGGCGACACCTGGGGGGATCCATCTGGGCGCTTGGTGGTTCTGCAGCATGGTGGCGGCCAGACAAGGCATTCCTGGAAGGGCGCTGGCCAAACCCTGGGGCGCTCCGGCTATTACGCTGTCGCCTTCGACGCCCGGGGCCATGGTGATTCTGACTGGGCGGGCGAGGATGGCTACGGAGCCAACATGATGGTCGAGGATCTGCGCTGCGTGGTCGAGGCGTTGGGTGCAGAAAAACCGGTTCTTGTCGGCGCTTCGATGGGTGGAGGCACTAGCCTTGTCACAGTGGGCGAGGGTCACATGGAGGCAAGCGCGCTGGTTATGGTCGATATGGCCCCCAAGATCGAACCCGAGGGCCAAGCAAAGATTCAGGCCTTCATGGATCAGAGGCCAGATGGGTTCGATAGTCTACAGGAGGTGGCAGAGGCGATAGCCAACTACCAACCGCACAGAAAGCGTCCTCGTAATTTAGATGGTTTGGCTAAGAACGTGAGACGTGGCAGGAATGGAAAGTATGTCTGGCATTGGGATCCTGCACGCCGTCGTGGTGGCGCTCCCAACGCTGGCTACCGCGCTCGTCTCGCCCGGGCGGCAGATAACCTGCGTGTACCGGTTCTGCTGGTGCGTGGTGGGTTGTCTGACGTGTTGAGCGAAGAGGGTGCCAGGAGCTTCCTCAAACAATGCCCACATGCCGAGTATGTCAATGTTACCAACGCGGCACATATGGTTGCTGGTGACCGCAATGACATCTTCGCTGATTCCGTTATCGAATTTCTGATGCGGGTCGCACCAGCGATGGTTTGAGATTGGCCAGTCGGCCATCACGGCCAAAATGGAGATCGAAAAAGAGAGATGGGGGGGACTGAAGCCATCCACTTTTTTCTGGCGGGAATTTTAGGGCTGTTGGTAGGGTCGTTCCTGAACGTGGTCATTCATCGTGTGCCCAGGAGTTCGCGATCCACTGCACCGGCTATTAATTATTTGCTTGTGCCGCGCTCGGCTTGTCCCGCATGCGGGAATGGACTTGGTTGGAGCCAATTGATCCCGGTTTTGAGCTATATTTTTCAGCGTGGACGATGTGTCGTCTGCAAGGCTGGGATCTCGCCCCGCTATCCTATAGTCGAACTCGCTGCGGCGGGTGTGCCGATTTACGCCCTCATTTGTTATGAGGCAACGATGGCGGCTGTGGTCGTCTCGGTTCTTATGTGGCTGATGATCGCGATCGCGGCGATCGATTTGGAAAACTTGATAGTGCCGGACTGCCTCGTGGTTCCGCTGATCGCTGCGGGATTATTGGCTAATGCTTTCGGCATAATTGTCGAAGCCGACAAGGCCATTTTTGGGGCGGTTGTAGGCTTTATGTCTTTTTGGCTGATGGCGCGCGTGGCTCGGGAGTTCATCGGTCGGCCGGCTTTAGGTGGCGGGGATGTGAAATTCTTCGCGGCTCTTGGCGCCTGGTTCGGCTGGCAGGCCCTAGCACCCATTCTGCTCATCGCCTCTGTCACGGGTCTGGGCGTCGGCCTCTCGTTAAGATTTACTGGACGTCTCGGCCCTGAGGCACCGATCCCGTTCGCTCCCTTCCTAGCCTTTGGGGGGGCCGTGACGCTATTTTTCGGAGAAGCGCTAACGTCATGGCTGATAACATTCCATCCATTTTAAACAAAGGATAAAACACGGATTGGCCGCGTCTCACAGTATCTCATACACATCATAGATGGCGGCCTTGGGGTCCCGCCGGCCAACCCCTATGGCGAGCGTTTGGTTTAACCAGGTGAGGGAGGGGGAGTCGGTTTCAAAGAACATCGCTGTGCGCAGGTACACCTCTCCTGATTCTACCCTTTCTTCTCGTTCGATGCGCTGCATGACATCGGGCGCTGCATGACGGAACCCTCTGTAGCGAACCAGAAGATGATGGCCGTCGCTTGTCTTGAGTGTGAGACGGACGTCAGGTTGAACAACTCCATCGAACCTCTGCAAGAGTGCGTCCGCACTTCCTCTTACGACCTGTGCGTCTATTTTTGGACCCTTGAAATGACCACAATCAAAGTAGTCCACACGGCGCATTTGGCCCATTGGCGTTTCGCCGAAAATATGCGAACCCGAAACTTGGATTACCAGTTCACCCAGAAATTCCGAGCGAAGTTCTTGATTCGGCGCCATGCTGTGCTCCGGATGTCTCCTGGCGATCGCTCACATAATCGGGTCGTATGATCGATCAAGAATTCGGTTCACCGAACATGGCAGCACGCTCTCGCCCACGTTGATCGGCAAACACCCGATCGTCGGCGATAAAGGATACTGGCCGCCGTAGTCCCGCGGCATCGCCGCGGGTCAGGCGATGACTAAGTTAGGGATAGGTTGTCTGCAGCAGACCGGCCGTCTCGGCCATCTACCAGATCATATGACACCCCATCTCCCTCATTTAGACCTTGAATGCCGGACTTATGCAGAGCTGTGATGTGCACGAACACGTCATTGCCGCCTTCATCCGGCTGGATGAAACCGTATCCTTTTGCGTGGTTGAACCACTTAACCTTACCCGTCGGCATTTTTCGTCCAATTCGAACTTATGGCCATTCTCGGCACGACAATGATCATGATACGCGTGCCTGAATCCCAAGCATCTCAAAGACGCGCGTCTAGCGCAACAAGAGTCCGATCCGCGAAAAATTTGGCGCGGACTAAGTATGGCCTAGTGGCATTGGATAATCGGGGATGGCTTGCCCAACTAAACTGGGCAGTGTAGGCGTGAAGGATTGTCAGAACCCGGGTTTAATTGTCAACATGAGCCGAACTGCTTTACCAGTCCACCCGAAGGTCCGCGCTGCGATTGACGCGGGGGATTTGGCTCACGCCCTAGCCATGCTGAAGCGTGTGATGGCGCGCTCACCCCTCAATCGCCCGTCCCTTTTCCTTCTCGGAGAGGTGTTCTGGCGCTTGCGACAGTTCGATCGGGCTGAAATCGCCATGCGCTGGGTGGTGGTGCTAGACCCGGGCGATCCCCCTGGCGCGGCAAACCACCAGACGTTGTCTATTTTGATGAGGCGCTGGGGTGCAGCAGCCTTGCATTGGCGACGCTATGGTGTTGTTGCTGCTAAGGAACCGGACACGCTCGTCCAGATGTATCTCAAGTATGATTTTGATGACATGCAAATGTGCGCGAGGGCTTCGCTTTGTCTTTCGCCGGCCGACGTTAACGTGATGGTTCAGCTTGCTCGAGCCGAGGCTAAACTGGGAGGCCCAAAACGAGCCGAGCGACGTATTGCCCAGGCGCGCCTGCTCATCGGTATCGCCCATCCGAACGTCGCGGGTCAGATCCTGGTTGCATATGGACGTAACCTGATGATGCAAGAGCGCCATGAGCCGGCCTTGGAAAGCTTGCGTCGGGGGGGGCTCCTGGCGCCGGGGATTCATGGGCTTGATTTTGATCTCGGGCGGGCCTTCTTCGAATTAGGCGAGGACGGTCCTGCCAAGAGGCTACTTCATCAGGCTTTGGTGCGAGAACCTCAAGGCCGGCCTATGACGCCTTTTGAAACTAAAGTTCTTCAAGTTCGTGCAGCGACGGAGATAGAATCATCCCCGGGATATTCGTGTCGGTCGCTGGATGTTGGGTTCAACGTTGTGATTGATCCCAAGGGTGATCCATCCGACCGTTTTTCCTATGTCGTTCCCGGAACGTTTCTTGCTCGCGCTGATGACGCGATCCATATCGGACGAGATCATTGCGTGATCCTGTCCGACGGGTCCGTGCTTAGCGATGGGCTGACCTATCGCCAGCCAACGCGTGCGTGGGATGGACCAGTCTTTCCATATGTGTCCCGGGACCGCCGGGTCCTGGCTGCGACTGGACCCAAAACGCGAACACTGGAGGGTGAACATATTCTATTTGGAGGTGGGCCGAACTACTACCATTGTGTGGTGGATTGGCTATCGCGTCTGCCGGTAATTCTTGTGGAACCGGAATTGCGCGCTCTAAGGATACTGGTAGATCAAACTGTTCCGGATTCAATAATTCGAATCTTAGAGCTTTGTGGAGTTTCTCGAGAGCGGCTTGTCCTAACGCAGGAGGGGTTACACCCAGTGGAGCGATTGTGGATCCCCTCGCTCGCCCATGGCCGAAGGGGGCACGTCTCCCCTAAGTACCTAAAATTTCTAGAAAATCATCTCTTCAGGCCATACCGTGATCCTCGTAAAGTTGGGTCCCGGCGGCTCTATTTCCCGCGTGATGGCCACCGACAGATTGCCAATGCAACTGAAGTTGAGTGTCTACTTGAACGTTTTGGATTTCAGACGGTCCAACTGATGGATCTGCCAGTAGAAGAACAGTTTGGGCTCGCATCGGAGGCCGAGATCATCGTGGCCCCGTTTGGTGCCGGTCTTACCAATATACTGGCGGCGCCTGAGACTGCGACGGTGGTCGAGCTGACCCATAGCCATGCTGTCCGTGCTCTATTTCCAATCCTCTCGGGATTACGGGGACAACCGTTTCGGCGCGTCATCGGACGACACCAGGGTGGGCGCGGGAGCCTTCCAATGCACGCGGATTTCACGGTTCCTGTCGAGAGTCTGGAGACGAAGCTGCGGGCCTCTCTAGATTAACGCGCTGGCCAAACCTGAGGTCGCGGACTTGGTGTTAAATTTAGCACCATCAGCAAGTCCTTTAAAAAACAGGGGTTAGGTTGAGCCAGTCTGGGTTGGCTCGGGTGTGCAAGAAATGGGCGACTAAAACTCGAGAACTAAGGAGAATAGCAACTGATGTAGTGCGTCGATGTTGATAGTTTCGACAAAGGCATTAGTGGGCGCTGTGGTCGGGCGCCTCACTCACGTTTTTTGAGTGGTCTGCCTGGTCAATATGTAATTCAGCGCATTACTGACGCGGACGAAACGTCCCGTCCGTGCATCTTTAGTATATGAAACTCTGTCTTCCCTGTTAGTCATGTTGTCAAAGTTCGCGAAAACGGTCAAGCGCGCGCGCCATCCGTTCGCTGACATTGGTTCATGTCAACATCCTTTGCTTGACCGCAGCCTACCCAGAAGGTGCATCTAACCTTTGTGGATGGCAAGCTCGGCATCTGGTTTGAGGTTGTTGGAACGAACTCCCGGTCAGCGAAAAGTGGAAGTAATTGTTCCGTGGATTACTTCACATCGGCTGGGACCATTGTTGGTCCTGATCGGGCTGACATAGTTCCATCAGAATTGGTCAAGCGTGTAGTCCATTGTTCAGCACCCAAAGAGAATCGGATCTAAAGCATAGGACTTCGACTAAAGGGAGTTATGAAGATTGGGCTACCATTGTGCTGCGGTCGGCAGAATGCCAGACTGGAGTAGTAATTGTTTGGGTGCGATATCCATCCAACGGGAGATGGGAACGACGGCGGAGTAACCTCATGACCTCAACAAACGGTCCTCTTTCCAGATTTCGTGTGCTCGACCTGACAAGGGCCAGGGCGGGGCCGACGGCAACCCGAATGATCGCTGACTGGGGCGCCGACACGGTCAAGATCGAGCAACCCCCAGCCCTTTCCGAGGCGCCACTCGGGGGACCGCGCGATGGTTTTGATTTTCAGAACTTACACCGAAACAAACGGTCTATTACTTTGAATCTCAAGGAAAACCGCGGTCGAGAAATCTTCCTAGAACTGGCGAAGGGGGCTGATGTGGTGATTGAGAATTATCGTCCCGACGTTAAGCATCGCTTGGGTATCGACTACGAAACTGTGCGTAGCGTTAATCCCCAAATCGTTTATGGAAGTATTTCTGGTTTTGGGCAAACAGGGCCCTACTCCGGGCGCGCTGGCCTGGATCAAATCGCCCAAGGCCTAGGCGGGCTGATGTCGGTCACGGGCATGCCGGAAAACGGTCCGGTCCGGGTCGGTATCCCTATTGCCGACCTAACGGCCGGCATCAACCTCGCCTATGGTATCCTTGTTGCGCTTTTGGAGCGCGAGACTTCCGGTGAGGGTCAATGGGTAAATACCTCCCTGCTTGAGGCTCAGATCATGATGATGGACCTGCAGGCAGCTCGGTATTGGATGGACCGCGAAGTTCCCAAACAAGAAGGTAACAACCACCCGACCAATACGCCTACGGGAGTTTTTCCCACATCTGATGGACTGATCAACATTCAGGCCTCGGCTGACCATCTCCTTAAGCGCATGTGCGATACAATTGGAGCCCCTGAAATCTACGAGAATCCGGACTATCGCACTAACGAGGATCGCACAGCTCGTCGTGAACAGATAAATGCTGAGATTGCCGCCTATACGTCGAAGAAATCCACACAGCACTGGGTCGATGCCTTCGCTGAAGCGGGCGTTCCCTGTGGACCGATCCACGATATGGCCCAAGTATATGGAGACCAACAGGTCCGCACCTTGAACATGGACCCGGAGGTTAAACACCACCGGCTCGGTTCGCTTAAGATGGTGGGCCAGGCGGTCAAACTAATGCGCACGCCGCAGCAGATGCGTTCAGCCACTCCTGACCTGGGCCAACATACCGACGAGGTTCTGGGCGAAATCGGTATTACGGCTAACGCGCTGGTTGAATTACGGGCGGCGGGTGTAATTTGATTGAAAAGCTATTTCTCTCCAAGGACACATGATGAAACTTTCCACCAACAAGATTGTAGCCGAAGCCGAAGGTTCCGTCGGCAGGGTCACTATCAACAACCCGGATCGCCGCAACGCAATCTCGCTCGAGATGTGGGAGGGTATATCAGAAGCTTTTGATGCGTTTTCCGTCGATCCGTCGATCCGCTGTGTGGTGATGACCGGGGCAGGTGAAAAAGCATTCGCCTCTGGCGCGGATATCTCTCAGTTTAAGGCGAACCGATCCAACGCCGAGGCGGCCGAGGCGTATGCACGGATCTCGATGGCCGGGCGAATGAAGATGCTAAGTTTCGAGAAACCCTTCATTGCTCGAATCCAGGGTTTCTGCATGGGTGGGGGGCTCGGTATCGCGCTGGCAGCCGACATTCGGATCGCATCGGAGGACTCTACGTTTGGCGTGCCCGCGGCGCGACTTTCTATTGCTTATGATCGAGTGAATTTGCGCAACCTTGTTCACCTCGTGGGCCCGTCCAAGGCTAAGGAAATTCTGATCACCGCAAAGCGGTATTCAGCGACGGAAGCCGCCGCGATGGGCCTAATCAACAGTTGTGTGCCCTTGGGTAAGTTGGATGCTTCGATCGCTGACATTACCGATAGGATTTCCGAGAATGCGCCGCTTTCGATGCGGGCGTCCAAGCTGATCATCAATGAGGTTATGAGAGATGAAGCGGATTTCGACGAAGCGCTTGCTGACGAGCTAACCCGAGCCTGCTTTGATAGCTGGGATTATCAGGAAGGACAGGACGCCTTTATGAATAAGCGCAAGCCCGCCTTCGAGGGTCGCTAATATACATTATCCCGAGGTGAGGCGTTTGATCGTGTTGGTAGTGCTGTGGCCCTCCTCAAGCCGGGCTAGGAGCACGGTGCCACCGTTAGCTTGAACGAAGTCCGCGCCGACGACGGTTTTGCCCGAGTAGTCTGCTCCTTTGACCAGAACGTCCGGTCGGATGGCCTCGATCAACTCAAGCGGGGTGTCCTCCACAAAAACCACAACCGCATCGACATCACCGAGTGCCGCCAACAATGTTGCGCGTGATTTCTCGTCGTTCACTGGTCGGCCAGGCCCCTTGAGATGTTTCACGGAGATGTCGCTGTTTAGACCAACGACCAGCCGGTCGCAGGCGGCTTGCGCCTGGTGGAACAGCGAGATGTGGCCTGGATGCAGTATATCGAAGCAGCCGTTGGCGAAGCCTATCCGCAAGCCGTCGGCACGCCAAGCAGCGGTCCGGTTCAAGATTCCCGATAAATCGGAAATCTTGCCTCGTGTTGGGGGAACCTTCTCAATGTGCGTTCGAGTCCCGTTCGGTTCACCCTCTGTTCTATTGGTCTCAATATACCACTGATAAGTGGCTTTGATTCCTTCGGTGAGCGTGATTTTGGCACACCAGCCTAACGCTGCCATCCGGTCTATGTCTAACAATCTCCTGGGTGGGCCGTCGGGCATCGAGGTGTCGTTAACTATCCGGCCCTCAAAGCCGACGATGTTACCGATCAGGCTCGCTAATTCTGTGATCGAGATGTCCTCGCCGCAGCCGAGGTTAATGATGTCATCCTCGTCATAGTTGCGCATCAGATGCAGGCAGGCGTCCGCCAGGTCGTCGACATGTAGGAATTCGCGCATCGGTTTACCACTACCCCAGACTACGACCTCCGGTGCGCCCGTCACCTTGGCCTCATGAAACCTGCGAATCAACGCCGGCAGGACGCCCGAGGTCTCTAGATCGAAGTTATCTCCTGGACCATAGAGATTGGATGGAATGGCAGAGATGCCGGAAAAGCCATATTGCTTACGATAGGCCTGAATCATTTTGATACCGGCGATCTTGGCAATGGCGTACCACTGGTTGGTCTCCTCGAGAGGTCCAGTCAGGAGTGAATGCTCCTCGATCGGCTGTTCGATAAAATTAGGATAGATACATGATGAACCTAGAAATAAGAGCTTCTCAGCCCCATGACGATGCGCTGCAGAAATTACACTGTTCTGGATCCTGAGGTTCTCTTCGATAAACTCTGCCGGTTTGGATCTTTTGGCGTGTACGCCTCCAACTTTTGCTGCGGCTAAGAAAACGTGAGAAGGTTGGTTTTCGTGGAAAAATGTGTTTGCAGCTTCTGGATTGCTTAGGTCTAGTTCGGCGCGATCCCGAAGCAACAAGTTTTCGTATCCGGCATTGCGCAACGCCCGGGTGATTGCTCCGCCGACCAGGCCACGGTGGCCAGCGACGAAGATCCGGCTGTCACGATCCATCTGTTGCCTGTCCGATTCTTTGCCAGCCCGCGAATTCCAAATTGTTTTCGATCGTCATGATGATCTGCCCGAATGAGAGCTGTAGTAATAGTAGTAAGTGTAGTCGTGGCCGTAGACCATGCGCTGAATGTTGAGATCCACATGGGTTAGCACGGTGCCGTACATCCGCGCACCAGTCTCCAGAATCGAGCGCATTGCCCGTTTTACGAGCCTCCTAGGCGTTCTCTCCCATTTCACGCAGAAGACAGTTTGATCCATCTTCGGGAGCACAGACAGCGAACCATGCTCCGAGAGTACGGGCGGGGTGTTGAAAAGTACAAGATCGAACTGGTTACTGGCGTAGTCGATCAACCGGTCCATTACCTCGGAGTTTACCAGATCGTCTGAATTGTTCGTTGACTGTCCCGATGTGACGTAATGGATACCGGATTGCAAATCGAACTCTATCACGTCATCGAACATTGCTCTGCCGGATAGTAAGTCCGACATGCCGAGCACGTTGTCGACGCCCAACTGCAAATGGATGTTTGGCAACTGTATGTCGCAATCAATGACCAATACGCGATGTCCTGTTTGAATTGAAACCGCCGCTAGGCCTAGCACGGTTGAGGTTTTGCCCTCGCCATGGAGTGTCGACGTGACCGCGATGAGACGGGATGGGTGATCATGCGTTGTGATTGAGAGCCCGTCGTGCAGTTTGCGCATGGATTCTGTAAGCCTTACATGAGGATGTTCAGATACGACGCGGAACACGGGACCGGCCTGGGGATAGATTTCGGTCTCGGCTGGGATCATACTCAGGACTGGGAGTGTGGTGTCTTTATGAAGTTCGACTAGGGTCCGGTAACCCGGGATCCGGAATTCGAGACCAACACCGATCAGAACGCCGAGGCCCAGACCGATCAGACCCGAGGTGAAAATCATGATCCACGTACGCGGAAAGACCGGTGCGCGGGGCGTGATAGCGCGTGATATTATTCGGGCCCTACTGTGCTCCAGACGCGCGTCACGGAAGTTGGTTTCCTTCAGGCGTTCTAGTAGGACATCATATAACTGTTTGTTTGCATTCACTTCCATCGCGAGGGCGCGGATTGACGCCTCGGTTTCGCGCTCGTGTCTAAACCGCTCCTCGAGGTCAGCGACGAGGCGGCTGGTTTTGTTGACCTTGCTGTTGGAAGCCCCTGCTTCGATCTCTAGTCGCGCTACGACATTCTTGATCTCATCGGAAATGGCCGATTTTAGATCGGCAATCTTCTTGCGAGTGCGGATCACCTTCGGATGGCGGCTTCGATAGCGTGAGCGGAGCTCGGTGAGCTTGATCTGTAGCTGGATCGCCTGCACGCGCATGTTGTTGATCAATTGGGAATTCAGGATATTTGCTGCGTTGTCGATGCCCTCTGAGTTGGCGAGCAAGGTACGAGCTCTCTCATAGCGAAACCACACTTCGGCCCGCTCCGTTTCGGCTTTAAGTAGGTTTTGTTTCGACTGTAAAATTTGTTGGCGGAGGAGTGTAGTGTCGCCGGTTTCCATGACACCGGTGGATGTGCGGAACTCTTCTAACTTCTTTTGTGAACGGAGCATTAGGTCGCGCATTTCATCGACCTTATTGGCTAGTAAGGCAGAGGTGTGGCCTGCCGTTTTCACCTTCTGGGTGTGTTCACCATCGATATAGATCTCGGCAAATGTGTTGGCTGCCCGCGCCGCGAACTCCGCATCCGCAGAGGTTTGTTGGATGATGATTACACGGGCCTGGGGAACTGGTATTACCCTCGTGCCTCTCATCAGTTTGTCGATTGCACCCTCTGTTAATTCTTCCTTTGTTAGTGAGGGTTCTGGTTTTGTGGCGTTCGCCCACACTAGTTTATCGATCAGGGAAAACGGCACCTTTCCACCCATCCAGGCTAGCGCCGGACTGACGTATCTTGCGCGCCAAACCGCCATGGTTGATTTCTCGACCGGAGGGATCAGGTTCGGATTAAACGTTGGGTCATCGAGTAAATTCAATCGGTCCAACGCATGCCGAGCAAACTCCCGCGAACGGATTACCTCGGCCTCCGTTTCGACATTTAAGAGATCAAAGGGAACATTCGTCTGAAGGTGATTAATGCTGGCGGTTTGTTCGCGCATGCTCTCGATCAGTAGACGGGACTGCGCTATGTAGCTCGGCGTCAAAGTGAATACGATAAAGGTCGTGATCACTGGAATGACCATGACGCAAAAAATCAAAATCACCTTGTGTCGCCGGATCACGCCAAACAGCCAGCGCAAGTTGATTGTTTTGTCAGTCACAGCCTGATTTTGGCGCATCTTGAGCTGATCGGCTAGTTCACTTTCTTCGCCACGGGGTCTTGGAAAATGTACGACGTCCGTCACCGCCAGGCTCCGTTCCTTCTTAGAACCACCGCCGTTCTATCTCAATCACGTCTCCCGGTAGTACATGGGTATCAAAAGTGCCAGGAAACGATTGCTTTCTACCGTGGAGCGGTCGCGTGATCTCGATCGAATCGCGTGCAGCCAGTCGGGTAAATCCGCCCGCTACCGCTACCGCTATGCGAACATTCATGCCAGGCTGATACTCGAAACTGCCTGGTGATCTGACCTCGCCCAGAATGTAGAACGACTGGTATTTTAGGATTTCAACATTGACCTTAGGGTTGACGATGAAGTCCTTGTCAAGCGCTTGGGTCACCATTTCGCGTAGCTGTAGCGCGGTGAGTCCCGCGACCTTGATTGCGCCGATAAGTGGCATTTCGATCGTGCCGTCCTCCGCCACGGCGGCCTGGGCAGACGCGTCGGGGTGCTCCAGCGTAGTTATCTTAACTTGATCGCCGGGAGCAAATTCATAGCTAGACAGGTCACCATCTTGCGTTGCCGTATCGACATGTTCCTTCGGATGCGCCGCCTCAAGGTTGAGGAACTCACATCCGATAAGCAATCCAGCAAGGAGGATCACTCCACAGGTAGCCGTAATTCGGATACGGAACGGCTCACCGTAAGACATTCGTTTGCACCTCTACAAAAGCGCCTATTGGGATGAAACGCGAGAGGCAACATGCCTCGAACCCAAACCGCTGCAGGAAACTAACGTGTGCGTTAGTTCCGAGCGGCTTGTCCGATGAAAGGACTTCGTGGCTTGGTCCACTTCTGGTCGCCGAGCTGAGTTCGGAATTATAATACAAAGCATTGTTTGTCGGGGTGTGGTCAGAGAGCAACGGTATTACTCGCAGCATTTTGGGCGTTGGCCGCCTCTGAAATTGCCAAAATTTTCCTGATCGGGTTACGAAGAAACTCTAATGGGAGTCGCATTTGCGTACAGATGTTGGAGCTGCCCTAGATTAAGATTTTCGCATATAGCATACCCGCGAAAGCTAACGTGTTGAATGAATTTAACATGATCAATAATTTGATCAAAAAACGATTTTTCATTCATATTTTTGTCCTAGATAATACCAATGTAGATGCCGACATTCAGCCGTGGATATTTTACCAAATATATCTAAAACATTTCGGGAAGTGTCTCCGTCAGCCAGGGGAGAATCTACTTATGTCGGCGGATTGGCATGCTAAACGGGTATGTGCCACGGTTGTTGGAGTGGACTAGTGACGGAGGATAGGCATGGCGCTTAGCCAGATTCAGAGCCGTACGGGCGGTCCGAGCCAGGAATACCTCCTACTGGATTACATGCGTCGGCTTGGTCGGAACGTGGAAGGCCGCAAGGCGGTCCAAATCCATCTGTCGCGCCTCCGTCCACGCAATCGTAAGGATCACCATGTGCGCATCGCCGTGGCGACCTTCGAAGAGATGGTACAGAACTACGAAGGTCAAATCTTCGCGTTGGGAAATTCTGATCTGTTTTATATCTGCAAGGACGCTGCGGTTGACGAAATCGACGGTGCGATCATTAAGGTGCGATATTTGTTTAATGAGGATCCACTCACTCAGGGCGATGACGAGGAGGATCTTGCGAGGTTTTGTACTTGGTTCAATGTTGCAGCCCAACACAAGGAATTGCTCGACCTAGTAAAACAGATGCATCGTGACCGCGAACGCACAAACCGTCTCGCTGCCACCAAGGACAAGGACAAGGCCGATCAACTTAACAATGTTAGCCTCAAGGAACTTGTCCCGGAACAACTGGGCAAACTCGAGGCGTTACTGGCCCAAGCCGACCTGTCGAACCTAATGCGCCGCCAGCCAGTGTGTGCAGTGACGCCAACGAATCCCAAGCCGCAGCCAGTGTTCCGGGAACTCTATATCTCGATTGCCGATCTTCAGCAGACGGTGCTCCCGGAATTCGACTTG
>PBMU01000012.1 GCA_002722775.1 Rhodospirillaceae bacterium | reverse complement strand
TCCGGTCCTCTCCGGTCCTCTCCGGTCCTCTCCGGTCCTCTCCGGTCCTCTCCGGTCCTCTCCGGTCCTCTCCGGTCCTCTCCGGTCCCGCGCCCGAGTGGGTGTTGGGCCGAGCGACGGTGTTGGGCCGAGCGACGGTGTTGGGCCGAGCGACGGTGTTGGGCCGAGCGACGGTGTTGGGCCGAGCGGTGATGAAAAATAAAAAACAATTTCTTCTTGCGGTGTTGGGCAAAGTCAATTAATGATTGTCACGCAATGAGCACGATACCGATAAAACAGGGAGAGATCCCTAAGATGTATAACATCAACACAATAAAGGTGACCCCTGGAGTGGGAATCCGCCGCATCAAAGTGGGCGAGGTTAAAAGCCGGGAGGATGCTCCAGGGTATTTCAAGGACCGGGGCTACACAATTGTTGCCTTTGAACTCGACCCGGATGGCAACGATGCCGCTGACATTGCGGTGATGTTGGGCGGGATCGTTGATTGTTACTCAATTGATAAGCAGATCTAATGAAAACAAAGCAGCAGATAAGACAGGTTTTTTGGGATCTTCACCCAGAATTCAAGGAAGTGCAGGGACGCACGCAGAACGATTACAATGCGACGATACGAACCACCTTTGTGGATTTTGTTGATATGCTTGCGCGTGATGGCGTTATCTCTCCGAAACTCGCTTCTGAAGTTACTCTTTAAGAACTGAAACCGATGAAAATATTCATACAAACAAGATACGATCCTAACGGTCCTCCCGATTGGACGGAGATCGTTCACGGTTATGACACTGACGAGCGAGCAGCACCACACTACAGGCTTTACAGAAAAGCGTTGAGGATGGTTGTTGCGTTGCGTAGGGCCGGGACGGAGTGCGCTATGTTTCTGGTCCCTGAGTCGGCAAGGGATATTGCCAGGATCAACGCAAAGGGAAGAGTGTTTGCGGGGATGGTGTGGCACTTTAATGCCGTCCCTGGATCAGCATCGAAAACGAAAGCGGTCAAGCGTTGGGCATCTTTAACGAAATGAAACCTGGCAACCAGCTTGAAACGATGATCCGTCCTCGCAGATTTCCTCACAACAAGCGGAAGCGGAATCCGCCGCGCATCCCCTGGCTTGCTGTGTTGGGCCGGGTGTTATGGAAGGTGACTCCGTTGTTGTGCGTTGCCGTGATAGTTTACGCACTGGTTATGGCACTGGTTGAAGGCTAAAGTGACTACGCAATGGCACCTCCTGTAGATCCCCCGGCATTCGTGAACATTGGAGGCAAGAGGATTCCTGTTGTCGTTGTTGACGCAATGCCGGGGAGACTTGCGGAGTACGATCCAGAGAAGCGGAAGATAAAGATTTTGCGCGAGCTTCTCCAGGACAAGCAGGTATTTCGGGATACCCTGGTGCATGAGGTGATCCATTGTGCTCTTGATCTTGCCGGGATCTCGTTCAATACCTCCGGTGTGTTGTCGGAGAAGATCGAAGAACAAGTGGTCACAGCGGTGGAAACCCTGGCCGCGCCAGCAATCATCAGAGTATGGAGAATCTGACGCACATCTTCCGCACCTTTTTCACGTTGGGACCGGAACAAACGGTGCTGCTCCAGGCGAGATATTGTCCGGTGTTTTTGGAGATCCTTGGGGTAGCAGTCCATCCGGTTTTGGGCGGGATTGTTGGGCCGCTTCTGATGACCGAGAGTTCACTGGATGTCCACGCACTTGAAAGGTTACGCCTAATGATTTTTAATGCACATCACCACAACGATCTTGATGGGGAGGCAAAGAAAGAAAGTCACAGATGAGCAGGTCCGCAAGGCTTGTGATCGGTTCCTGGCGAAGCGGGAGACGGGTCACGTTTCATTTCGTGACCAGATTTCAAACGATGCCCAACGAGAACGAGAACGAAGAATAAAGCGAGAGCAAAAGAAACAAGACAAACTGGACGCAATCGCAGACAAGATCGAGCGGGAGTCCAGGGGAGAATGAGGTGATCGAAGAAAAACAAAAACAACAAGCGAAAGCACCCTTGCGAGTCCTGGTGGCTTGCGAGTTCAGTGGTGTTGTGCGAGACGCATTCAACGCACGGGGACACGATGCAATGTCTTGTGACCTGTTGCCGGGGATGGGTGTTGGGCAACACTACCAAGGGGACGTACGAGATGTGTTGGATTACCCTTGGGATCTTATGATCGCGCATCCACCTTGCACGCATCTCAGCGTATCGGGTGCGCGGCACTTCAAGGAGAAGCGTCTCGATGGTCGCCAGCAATCAGCAGTATCGTTCTTTATGCTGCTGGCTAAAGCGGACATACCCATGATTGCGATTGAGAATCCGGTGTGCGTTATGTCTACGTTGTGGCGCAAACCGGACCAGATAATTCACCCTTGGGAGCACGGTCACGGGGAGCAAAAGCAAACGTGTTTGTGGCTGAAGAATCTTCCGTTGTTAAACCCGTCTAACGTAGTGGAGGGAAGAGAACAACGAGTGCATAAGATGGGGCCGAGCGAGGACAGGTGGAAGGAGAGATCCAAGACATTTCCAGGAATTGCGGAAGCAATGGCAGACCAGTGGACCGATACGGATTTACTTTTATGAAAACAAAACAAGACAAGTCACACCTCACCCTTGGGGAGATGTTTGACGACACCATAAAAAGCAGGTGGGCTGGAAAGGCCCGTGAAGCAGTGGAGTGGAAGCAAGCTCAAAAGATTGAGGCGTTGTTGGGCCGCGAACGAAGGGTTGAAACACTGACAGCAAAGGACGTTGATTACCTTGTTGAAACCTGGAAAGCAGACGGCAACAAACCTGCGACGATCAACAGCAAGTTGTCCACGTTGACCACGGCTTTGAACCACACCCGGAGACGGGGAAAGCACACGCTTGACCTTCACGTTGACAAGATGCGGCACCCGAGTAACGCACGCATCCGTTTCTTTTCGTCGGAACAGGTGGAGTGCATTAAAGGATACCTTGCTCACCCTTACCCTGAGTTTGGTTATTTTTTCACGTTTCTTTTGGAGACGGGGATGCGTCCAGGCGAGGCACGGGCGATTCGATTATCGGACATTCGCACTGACCCAGAGTTGGGCGAGATCGTTGATGTCATCAAGACAAAGAACGGAGATCCCCGGTGCATCCCGTTGACCAGTGCTGCACGCAATGCTGTTGGGTGCATGACCTACCCTGGAAGCGGGTTGTTCAGCAAGTTCACACCCTCTGTTATCGCACGGGTTTGGAGGGAGGTCCGCAAGCATTGCAATCTTGGGGAGGACTATGTGCTTTACACCACTCGCCACACCTGTGCGACTCGCCTGTTGTCCAAGGGTGTAAACATCAAGGTCGCGCAAGCGTGGTTGGGACACAAGGACATCAACCAAACCTTGCGCTACGCTAAATTGGTTCCCGCCGATCTTGCTGCTGCACGGGATCTTTTGGAGGAGGCACCAAGACACTGATTACCCTTCCAAGAACTTTTTTCAGTTTTTTTGAGACTAGCACTGTAGTTCCTTGGTGTTGGGATCTTGTTGTTTTGCGGGTGATCTACCGATTCTCCGAAAGTCGATATGTTATAGTCACCTTGTCGTTGCAAAAAACAACAAGACGACAAAACAACAATGAAACTGACACAGGCTGAAATTAAAGATGTTCGATTGGAAGCTAACTTGGAACTTGGGGACTTGATGCGATGGGTTAATTCGGAAGACTCTTATAATCTTAACGGAGTATCGTTGCGTCTTGAGATTCTACAAAGAGCTAAAAAAGTATCTGACGTATTACAGAAACTTACAAGAGACTGACACTTGGTGAACACCGAATCCCCTTCCGACCGACAAGACGATCTCATTGCTGAGATGGTTGAAGCGGGGCGCACAAGAAACGAAGCGATCTTTGGTGACCGTCCGTTTGTTGCTCGTCTCAGCCGGGAGGGGATTCCAGGTGTTCTTGATGGGTTGGAGTCCTATTGCATTGGGCTGAAAAAAATTAGGAACCTATCCATCTGGCAACGATACCTTTTGTGCCTTGGAAAGCGGGGGCGGGAGCGTGTTGCGTTCATTGCAACAAAGGTCGCGTTGGAGTGTGCGATCTCCGAGGACATGACGATGTGCTCATGCGGGTTGCGGATCGGTCGAGCGGTAGAAGATCAAGCGTTAGCAGATGCCTTCATCCTGGAGGACAAGAACGTAGGTTCCAGCACGATCAAATTTGCGCGGAGGTATGGAGTCTTTCAGACGTATCTGATGGGACACATTACCAGACGAGTGAAGGAGGAAAGGGGGAGCAAGTGGGACGAGTGGGGACAGCGAGCACGCCTGTCCTGTGGGGTGACGTTATTGGGCTACGTTCAAAAGGCAACCGGAGCGATTGAAAGTTTCTCTCGACGCAAGCCCGGTGCGTCATTGAGAAACAAACCAACCAAGTTCATCCGGTTATCCGAGAACACTCAGGAGTGGCGGGAGGGATACAACAAGCACCGGGAGTCTTTGCTTCCGCTTTATCTCCCGATGGTCATTGAGCCTACGGAGTGGACGGGGGTGTATGCCGGGGGTTATCCGAGATCGACTGAGCTTCCCCTGGTTCCCTTTGTCCGCACACACAAGCGCAGGTGGTTAAAGCAAGCGTCGTTCTCCCCGGAGGTTTTCAAAGCAATCAGTCGGATTCAATCCACACCGTTCCAGGTGAACCGAAAGGTGTTTGATGTCTTTAAGTGGGCGCGGGATTCCGGTGTGGGGATTGGGGGACTTGCGTTGGGTGAGCAGATCCCGCTTCCCGATTGGCCCGAGGGAGAACTCACTGAGGAATACAAACGGGAGTTGTGTGTTGAGCGAAGGACGATCCACATCCACAACCATTCGTTGCGGGGCAGACACATGAGGATCTCCAGGTTGTTCACGGTCGCCTCCAAGTTCGTTGATGAGGAGCGCATCTACTTCCCTCACTCTTGTGACTTTCGAGGGCGCATCTATCCGATCCCGTCTCCGTTCTTTGGTCCGCAAGGGTCTGACATCTCCCGAGGGTTGTTGAAATTTGCTCGAGCAAAGGAGATTGGGGACGATCCAAAGTGGTTGTTGATCCACACGGCAAACACATGGGGCAACGGTGTGGACAAGCAGAGCTTTGAGCAACGCATCCGTTGGGTTGAGGAGAACACAGTTGAGCTACGCAAGGTTGCGAGTGATCCCGTGACTCACAGGATGTGGCTGGATGCGGACGAACCTTGGCAGTTCCTTGCTAGTTGTATTGAGTTGGGCGAAATGCACACAACCGGACGGAAGTTCAAGACGAGTATACCGTGTGGGATGGACGCAACCAACAGTGGCATCCAGATCCTTTCGTTGCTTGCGAGAGATCCGGTGTGTGCGGAGGCGTGCAACGTGCTTCCTTCCGACACACCCAAGGACATCTACGGTGACGTTGCCAATCTGGTTATCGAGCGATTGCGTGTGGACGCAAGTAACGCACGCTCGTTCAGCTACCACTGGTTGCACTACGGTATCGACCGGGGGACGACAAAGAAGAGTGTGATGTGTTATTCTTATGGGTTGACCAAGTTCACCAACCGTCAGTTTGTTCTCGATTGGTTTGATGACGAAGAAAAGGAGAGTCCGTTTACAGTAAAACAAAAACCAAAGGCGACTGCATACCTTGCTGATCTCATTTGGGACGCAATGAATTCTGTTGTTGTCGCGCCAGCAAAGGTGATGAACTGGATGCAAGATCTTGCCCGGTCCCAGGACACCGGGGTTGAGTGGCGCACGCCTCTTGGGTTTCCTGTTCTTCACGAAAAGACAAGGCACCGATCACAACAGATCAAGACACACTTCATGGGTAACCTGAGTTATGTGCGATTCAACGACGACACTGATGAGATGTGTCCCCGGTCAATGGGGTTGTCTGTTGTGCCTAACTTCGTCCACAGTCTTGATGCGTGTGCGCTGATGATGACGGTTCTCCGGTGCAAAATTGAGGACTTTATGATGGTTCACGATTGCTTTTCGACGCACGCCCCGTCCTGTGATGCCCTTGGAATAGCGGTTCGTGAGGCATATTGTGAATTATTTTCTGCGAATCTTCTGGACTTGTTCAATGATTCGTTGAATATCCCGTGTGTCGAAGGTCAACCACTGATGGGGGATCTCGACATTACAAGGCTGATGGACTCAAAGTATTTCGTCAGTTGATCGAAACAAGAGACACATTAAAACAATGGCAGTAATTACCACCCCGAAAGGGAAAGCAGTTTGGCCCTGGATAGCGGCACCGGACTACAAATTCAACGAGGCTGGAACATTTTCTTGCCGGTTACACGTTACAGAAGATGAATTCGGAGCAATCAAACGACAAGTTGACGAGCAAGTTGAACGAGAATACGACGAGGCGTGCAAAGCTGCTGGCAAAAAAATCCCCAGAGCTTCCTCTCAGCCCCTTCGTAAAACTGATGATGGAGATTGGGAAATCTACGCGAAGCAGAACGCTTCCCGCGTTACCAAAGACGGAGAGAAACTCAAGTTCGTCATCCCCGTCTTTGACTCCCAAGGGAAAAAGCTAAAGATTCCTCCTCCAGTTGGGTCCGGTTCGATCATCAAGATGAGCATCGAGCCTTACACCTGGAATGTAGCTTCGATGGGATTCGGTTACACCTTGCGACTCAAAGCAGTCCAGGTGATCGATCTTGTTGAATACGGAGGCACTGTTTCCTTTGATGCGGAGGAAGGTGGGTTCGTCAGCGAAGATCTGGATGACGCAATGTCTGACGATGGCGAGTCGGTTCCGTTCTAAGTTTGAAAAACGAATCGCTCACGCACTGGAGAGTGCTGGTGCGGCGTTTGAGTATGAGTCGATCAAGATCCCCTTTGTTAAAAACCACCACTACACTCCTGACTTTGTGTTAAGTAACGGAGTGATACTGGAAGCAAAGGGAAGATTCATCGCAAGCGACCGCACCAAGCACCTCCTCATCCGAGAGCAGAACCCTGAGTTCGACATTCGTTTTGTTTTTCAACGGGCAAAGAACAGGATCAACCCACGAAGCAAGACAACTTACGCAGGGTGGTGTGATCGGCATGGGTTCCTCTGGTGCGAGGGCAAGCTACCTAAACAATGGCTTTTATAGCGACCCACCAACCGTGCGCTGAGTGCGGATCAAGCGATGCCCTTTCAGTTAACGCAGACGGAAGCACACACTGCTTCTCATGTGGTGAGCACACACCATCCAAGACGACGACGAGCAACGTGAGCACTTCTCCTCCGCAACAAGCAGCACCTCAAGCAGCACCGAGTCTGTTTGTGACGGACGCTGAGTTCCAGGAGATAAGCAGCAGAGGGTTGTGGAAGGATACTTGCAAGCGGTATGGATACCGGGTGGGCAAGAGAAAGGGAGAGTGGGTTCACGTTGCGGATTATCGTGACTTGGAGGGAAAGCTGGAGGCACAGAAACTTCGCTACGAGAACAAGAAGTTTGAAGCGATAGGCACTCCCCGGTCGTTCTTTGGGATGCACCTCTTTCCAATGGGAGGAAAGAAACTTGTAGTGACCGAGGGAGAGATTGATGCGTTGTCGGTGAGCCAAGCCCAGGACAACAAGTGGGCAGTAGTGAGTCTGCCCAACGGAGCACAAAGCGCACAGTCTACATTCAAGCGTCACCTCAACTGGTTGAACAAGTGGGACGAGGTGATCCTGATGTTTGATGAGGACGAGCAAGGACGAAAAGCGACCGGGCAAGTAGCTAACATCCTTCCGGTGGGCCGAGCAAAGGTCGCACGCCTCCCCCACAAAGATCCCAACGAGTGCCTGTTGAACAACGCAACAAGCGCAATCATCACCGCAATCTTTCAAGCAAACATCTGGCGACCGGATGACATTCTTGATGGTCGAGACGTTCTTGATCGACTGTTGAACCCCAAGGCAAATCAAAGCGTGAGTTACCCGTTCGTTGGTCTTAATGAGATGACGAGAGGGTTACGCAAGCGTGAGATTGTTACGTTCTGTGCAGGAAGTGGCGTGGGCAAATCGCAGGTGTGTCGCGTAATAGCGCACCACCTCCTCACGAACGTAGGTTCAACAGTCGGTTATCTTGCCCTGGAGGAAAGCGTCGAGCGGACGGCACAGGGGATCGTTGGGCTTGAGATAAAGAAACCACTTCATCTGGAACCGTTTGATGACGAGGAGGAATTTCGCACGGCATTCGATGCTACGGTGGGGAGCGGACGTTGTTATCTTTACGACCACTTTGGTTCTATGGACAGCGACAACCTGCTGACACACATCCGTTACATGGCTCAAGCATTGGATGTTGAGTGGGTCATTCTCGATCACCTCTCGATCCTGGTAAGTGGCATCGACAGCAGTGGGGGAGACGAACGGAGAATGATCGACAACATGATGACCAAGCTACGATCTCTTGCGGAGGAGTGTGAGATTGGGTTGATCGTTGTCAGTCATCTTAAACGACCCGAGGGACGAGGATTTGAGGAAGGAGTGGCGACGAGTCTGTCAGCGTTGCGTGGGTCCACGGCAATCGCAGGACTCAGCGACATGGTGGTTGGAGTTGAGCGTAACCTTCAAGACCCGGAACGGATGCACATCACCACATTGCGCGTTCTCAAGAACAGATTCAGCGGGGAAACCGGAGTTGCCTGTCACCTCAAGTTTGAAAAGGCAACAGGAGTGATGAGTGAGTTCCAGTTCGACGAGGACGACGACTCATTTGAACCGTTTGCACCCGAGGAACAAACCAACAACAACGACCAAACGAGCAATGATTAAAGGAAAGGGCATCTCTCTCAGCCCAAAGCAAATAGAGGGCGTAAAGGAAATGGTGGATCTCACGGGTTACACCTTGGACGAGATCTGCGGAAAGAGTCGAGTGCGCCGAGTTGCGTTTGCACGGCACGCAGTCATGGCGTTTCTTCGCACCGAGTTCAAATTGTCATTAAAGAAGGTGGGTGGTTTGTTCAACGTAAACCACTCCCTTGTTCTCTACTCGATTGAGAAGGTGAACGACTACCTGGACAACCCGGATGATTACGCTCCGAGGCTTGTTAAGACTTTGAAGGAGATGCGCAAGGCAGCAAGGAGGGCTAACAGATGAAGATTCTGTGGTTCGACATCGAGACGACCGCTATCGACCATTGGCCCACTTTGGAGGGGTTGACTGAAGTTCACTGTCTTTGTGTGTATGACGGGACTTTTATGCGTTCGTTCAACAGCTTGAATGGGGACATCAACGAGGGCATATCCTATCTTAACACCGCAGACTATGCAGTCGGTCACAATGCCATAGGGTTCGATGCCCCTGCACTGGCAAAGATGTATCGTCCGTTGGAGTGTGTTGTTCTCGACACAATGGTCATGGCACGGGTGTTGTTTCCTGACCTGAAGAATGAGGACTACAAGAACCCGGAGTTCCCCCGGCAACTTGTCGGATCACACTCTCTCAAGGCGTGGGGAAAAAGGATAGGTGAGGAAAAGGACTCGCACGGGGAGACTGAGGATTGGAGTCAATACAGTGCGGAAATGGAAGAGTATTGCGCCCAGGATGTTATGGTGACGCACAAGCTCTTTCTTCACCTGACAGCACAGAACGGGAGTCAGCAGATGATGTGGTTGGAGCACAACTTTGCTCGCATCATTCGCAAGCAGGAGGCTAACGGTTGGCCCTTTGATTCAAGAAAAGCAAACGAGTTGACTGAGAGACTCATGGTTCGCAGGGCAGAACTAAAAGACGATCTCCAGGAGATGTTCCCGGCAACCGTGGAGACAATGAAGCAAGCGTCAGGGTGGACGGTGACTGAGGGTGGAGTCGAGTATTCAGCGAGAACAAAAGGGGAACTCAAGACTGTGCTAAAGGACGCAGGGTTGAAGCAGGTAATTGTGAACCGTGCGGTGCGATCAGGGAACAAGACAAAGACGATCCCCTTCAACCCCAACTCCCGTGACCAGATCTGTGAGCGGCTTTTACAAATGGGGTGGGAACCGAGTGCTTACGATGGAAAACGACCAAAGATTGACGAGGGAGTTCTCAAGGGAATAGGCACACCGGAGGCACTCATGCTGCTTGAATACCTGTTGTTGACGAAGCGTCTTGGACAGATAGCGGAGGGCAAGAATGCTTGGCTGAAACTTGTCACACCGGAGGGAAGAATCCACGGGGAGTTGAACACGAACGGAGCAGTCAGCGGACGTTGCACGCACCGCAATCCCAACGTCTCCCAGGTTCCTGCTAACCGAGCACCGTATGGTGAGGAGTGTCGGTCTTGTTTTATTGCCCCGAAAGGAAAGGTGCTTGTCGGAGCAGATGCCTCCGGGTTGGAGTTACGGTGTCTTGCTCACTATCTGCACAGGCTTGATGACGGTGCATACGCACGCGAGATTCTTGAAGGTGACATCCATTCCACTAACCAGAACGCAGCAGGGTTGGAGACAAGGGACCAAGCAAAGACTTTTATATACGCCCTTCTTTATGGCGCGGGAGACACCAAGATTGGCGAGATCGTTGGCAAGGGGCGCAAGGAGGGCAAAGCGTTAAAGGCCCGGTTCTTTCAAAAGATGCCAGCAGTCCAGACACTGCTCAACGACATCGAGACGACCCTGGAGAAAAAGCCCTACCTGACGGGACTCGACGGGCGAAAGCTCCCGTGTCGCTCCGCACATTCTGCTCTCAATCTTCTTCTTCAGTCAGCGGGAGCAGTCCTTATGAAGCAAGCACTTGTGACATTCTGTGAGGACGCACTGCTTCCGTTTGAACTACACGGCAACATCCACGATGAGGTTCAGTTCAGTTGTGACCCGGAGAACGCTGAGTCGTTAGGGAGGTGCTTTGTTGATTCGCTTGCGAAAGCGGGGCGCACGTTAGGATTCAGGATGCCTGTTGATGGCGAGTATAAGGTTGGATTAAACTGGAAGGAGACACACTAATGCGAGCACTGATAGACGCTGATATGTTTTTGTATCGGGCTGCATTTGCTGCGGAGTGCGAGGTGAGGTGGGATGACGATGTGTTTACCCTTCACTCAACTTTTCCTGAGTTAAAGGATGCGTTCATTGATCTTGTCGATTCGATAAAGGATGAACTGAATCCAGGGTCAATTGAACTGTGCTTCAGTTCGCGGGAAACCTTTCGCCACACGATGTATCCGCTTTACAAGGCGAACAGGGTTAACAAGAGATCTCCGCTAGGGATCAACGACCTGAGAGAGTGGGCAATGGAAACGTGGTTGAGTCACCTTTGGCCTGACCTGGAAGCAGATGACATCCTTGGCATTCTCGCTACGGAAGACCCTGAGAACACTTGCATCGTTTCCGGGGATAAGGACATGGGGACGCTTCCTGTGTCTTGGTTCAACTTTATGACCGGGGAGTCACGGGCAATCACTGTGGAGCAAGCTCAGTTCTTTCACGCTACCCAGATACTCAGTGGAGATCCGACTGACGGTTACAGTGGGTTAAAGGGATACGGACCAAAGACTTCTCAGAAGATGCTGGCGAAGCACGGGGTGTCCTGGAGTGTCATCGTGGATCTTTATGAGAAGCAAGGGATGACCGAGGATGACGCACTGATGACTGCGCGACTCGCTTACATTCTTCAGAACGACGACTACAACCGGGAGACAGGCAGAGTAAAGATGTGGACTCCTGACCTTCTTGTCGAACAACCACCAGAATAATGAAAGCAGAAGAACTGTTGGAGTTGCACGCAAAGACCTGCGAAAAGGCCAGGAAAATAATGATCCAAAAGAACTCCGACTACACCGGAGGAAGTGGAGCAACGGACGGACTAGCCAATTTCAAAGCGTCCCGCATTTTCAAGATGCACCCGGTATCGGGGTTGTTATTGAGAATCCAGGATAAACTCATGCGGATTCACTCGTTCATTGGAGACGGGGAACTTCGTGTCACGGGGGAGACGGTGGAGGACGCTTGTGATGATCTTCTCAACTACGCAATTCTGTGCAAAGCGTTGCTGATTGAGGAACAACAACAAAAAACTGACCAACAACAATGAGTGGATACGAAGGACAGGGGCCAGAATTCCCTGAGATTCAGCAGAAAATGATCGATGCCCTGGAAAAGGCAGCACCCCCAAGGGATTTCACTCCGTTGGATTCCCCACGGGAGATTGATTTTTATTCTGGAAAAAGGGCATTGATTAACTTATTGAAAATAGTTAAAGAGGAGCAAGACGAAAACCTCCTTCGATAGTTATGTGCCTAGCTCGACCTAAAATGCCAGATCCGCCGCCGCCCTCTCTTGCACCCACGGCACCTACTAAGACTGCGGAAGAGATTTCCCTCCCGTCAGACAGGCGTGATCCTAAAAAGAGGCGAAGAGTGGGTCTAGGTGGACTACGCATTTCTCGTCCCACTACAGGTATCCGAGGAACTGGATCTGGAACTAACATCCCCTACTAAGAGAGAGACATGAGCAATCACACAGGTGTTACACTGACTACTGACGGGACTTACAACTCTGCGTCTACTCCTGCGATCAATCCAGGGACCGGGAAACCTATGGTATTCTTTTGCGAGGGGACTTTTGACGGGGCGACGATCAAGCTCCAGCACAAGATCACATCTCTCAATGACGGTTCCAGCCCTGCTTACGTTGATGTCGGATCTCACACAACGCTGACTGCGAATGGCGGGGCAGTCTTTATCAGTCCCTTTTCTGATCTTGCTGTGAATGTCTCAAACGATGGTTCCAGCACAAGCGTGCGAGTTATAATCAAGCCGATTGAGCTATAACAAGGGGGGACCAGTGCAGGACTTATGAGTCTCCCTTTTTTGTTCAAATACCCATCGTTCACAACACATGGGTTGACTTTTCCTTTCACCAGGAGAGCAACGCATACGATTGACGGGTCTACTAGAACTCCTCTTTTGGATCTTCCTGGTGTTCCTGCTGCTCAGATGGCATTTGGGTTGCGGAAGTTGCGTGGTGCCTACACAGGCTATGCACTTGATTTGCGTCGAACTGTTGGGGGAGTAACTGTGGAGGTTTACGTGTTCTTTAACCCTGACGGGAGAGTGGGGCTGGATTCAAGGGTTGAAGCGAAGTCAGGGACTTATACGGGGATCAACACTCTTGGAGAATTTTGTAAATCAACAGACGGGTTCGTTACCAAGTTCTACGATCAAAGCGGAAATGGCAAGACACTCACTCAGACAACAGCAGCGAACCAACCAAAACTGGTAAGTAACGGGTTTTTATTGGAGGGTGTGGCTTTTGATGGGTCTGCTTCTTACATGGTTTCCAACTATAAGCATGAGTCCGGTACAGACGATTTCACTTATCTTGCGGTGAGCAAATACCACGCATCAGCAAGTTCTGGGACTGCTTACGGAATTATGAACGATCTCAACAACTATAACAAAGGTGTTGAGGTTCATGTTTTAGGAGATGTTTACCGCTTTCAAATCGATGGAGATACGAATGATATGGCAACAACCATCGAGGCAAGAACAACTACGAAAGATCTTGTTATTGCTTCTTATGACCCAGCAGCAAGCAGCAACGAGCAACGCATAAGGATCAATGAGTCGGTGACTCAGCAGGATTGTACTGAAAACATATTGGCTACACAGAGAGAAGTATTTGCGGTGGGGTGCCGCAGAGTCCCATCACCTGTGCAAGGTTTTTGGTATGGCGACATAAATGAGGTCATCACCTGGGAGACTGCGTTGACTACTGCCCAAGCAGAAGCAGTGGAGGAAGATATAATGGATTTCCACGGCATAACGTAAAAGAGCAAAAATGGCACAGTATCTTAAATTCTCGTCTCCGTCTGGTGCTGTTGAACGCAGTAAGTCTTTGTGGGAAGAATTCTTAGGACACCCCGCTGACGAGAACGCGACTACTCAATATCTTTATGGTGTTGTGGAGTCTGATACCGAGTCGTATCTTATTATCTCTGATGACGGGGATCTCTTAACGGAGGAGGAGACGGACGCACTTGATCCAGAAGCAACTTTCAGAGATTGGGAAAGCGCAAACTTTCCTAGCGACGACGACTGATGAGCACCGCACAACAGATCTACAGCGAACTGGAGGGCAACAGGCGCACTTACCTGGACCGTGCTCGCACTTGCTCCAAACTGTCTCTTCCCTATGTCATGCCAGAGGAGGGATTTAGTGCTCACAGCAGACTGGAGACACCGTTCAGTGGTGTTGCTGCCAGGGGCGTGAACAACCTTGCGTCCAAGCTGTTGCTTGCGTTGTTTCCCCCGAATTCACCATTCTTTCGACTTCAAGCGGACGCTCAGAAACTAGCGGAACAAGGAGCACCCCCGGAGATTGCCTCCGAGATCGAGCGTTCCTTGCAACGTCTTGAAGAGGTGGTCATGGATCAAGTTGCCCAGGAGACTTACCGGGTGACGATCCACGAAGCACTCAAGAACCTTATCATCACGGGGAACGCACTGATCTATATGCCGGATGAGGGTGGGATGCGGGTGTTTCATCTTGATCGGTTTGTTGTTGAGCGTGATCCAATGGGAAACGTCCTCAAAATCGCCACAAAGGAAAGCATCGCTAAAGCAGCGTTAGATGAAGATCTGCTTGCTGCTGTGATGCAAACCGCAGAAGCGGACCCGAGTGACTCATCCTATGATCTCTACACCGCAATTTGCCGGGAGGGGGATAAATGGGACATCCGACAGGACATCAATGGTGTCACTCTTGCTGATAGAGGGGGAAAGATTCCTCTCGATAAAAGCCCTTACATCCCTCTTCGTTTCAGTCGGATCGATGGAGAAGATTACGGGCGCGGATACGTTGAGGAATACCTGGGTGATATTCAATCTCTGGAAGCGTTGACCCGTGCGATAGTTGAAGGATCTGCTGCGTCCGCAAAGGTGCTCTTTATGGTCAACCCCAACTCGACAACGAGAGCAAAGACGTTAGCCGAGTCAGCAAACGGAGCAATAGTCAGCGGGAATGCCGGGGACGTATCGACTCTCCAGGTTCAGAAGTTCAACGATTTCCGAGTTGCACAGATGACGATGGAAGGCATCAAGGATCGTCTTGGTGCTGCGTTTCTTTTGACCAGTGGTGTTGTCAGACAAGCGGAGCGAGTGACTGCGGAGGAGATCCGAATGCTTTCCCAGGAATTGGAGACTTCCCTTTCCGGTGCGTATTCTCTTCTCAGCAACGACCTTCAGCTTCCAATGGTCACACGGTTGATGGCAGTAATGAAAAAGCAGAAGAAACTTCCCCCGCTTCCAAAGGGGTTGGTTAAGCCTGTTATCATTGCGGGAGTGGAAGCACTTGGACGAGGCAACGACCTATCCAAGCTCGACTTGTTTCTTGCCGGGGCAGCACAGGTGGTTGGTCCGCAAGCAATCGCTCAGTTTGTCAACATCGAGGATTACTTTAAGAGGCGTGCGACTGCACTTGGGATCAAGACTGAGGGACTCATCAAGACTCAAGAGCAACTGGCGCAAGAGCAGCAACAGGCTCAGATGCAGCAGATGGTTGACAAACTTGGTCCCGAGGGAGTCAAGATGATGAACGACCAGATGCTTGCCGGGAATGTTGATGTATCCCAGATGTCTGATGCGGAAGAAGTGCAAGACGCTACTGCTCCCGCATAAGTCGATAACTAGAGAAAACAATGAAGGAAATAATCTTTATCATCGCTGTCCCTGTTGTCTTGCTCCTTGTATTGAGGCGTAAGCGTGTCGAGGACGCACACTAAAAACAAACCGTTCAAATAACATGGCAGAACTACACTCAGTAACGATCAATGAACCCACAAAAAGCGAGCAGGTTACGTTGGAGGAACAAGCGAAAATGCAAGAGGAGGCGAAGTCGCAGGGTCAGCAGCAACAAGCCCTGGAGTTAGACTCACAGGAGACTGCGGATGACACCGACAAACCTGATGGGGATCGTCCTGAGTGGTTGCCTGAGAAGTTTGAGAACGCAGAGGAACTTGCCAAGGCATACTCAAATCTGGAAAAGGACTACCACGCAAAGGAGAGAGACGATGAAAAAGCACAGGTAACTGCGGAGCAGCAAGCTATCCAGGACTCTGTTAATTCTGCGGTGAGTAAGGCAACTGAGGAGTTTGAGCAAAATGGCGAACTCACTGACCTCACTTACAGCAACTTGGAGAAGGCAGGGATCAACAGGGAGCTTGTTGAGATGTATGTCAAAGGGTTTGAAAGCGTTAAGCAGGATTCTACAAACCAGATGATGTCGGAGGTGGGAGGCAAAGAGAACTACGATGCCATGTCCACTTGGGCAGCAAGTGCGCTGACTGACGAAGAACTGCACGCTTACAATAACTCTGTGGACTCTGGCGACTTGAGCACCTCAAAGATGGCAATCAAGGGGATGTACGCCCGGTTTCTGCGTGACGGAGGTGAGCCTGTCTCCATTGAAAAGGGTCAAGTGGCGGGGGCATCCATTGCTCCGTTTAACTCGACAGCACAGGTTACTGATGCTATGCGTGACCCACGCTACCAGAAAGATCCCGCATATCGGGCGCACGTTGAGAAACGACTTTCAATCTCAAAAATCTAATAGATATGGCTGAAGCACTAACTTGGTTTAACGAGAACAAAGCAGAAGTGATCGGCATCCTTACAGGTGTTGTTACGGTCGCCAGTCTCATTGCTACGATGACTCCCAACGAAAGCGACAACAAGTGGGTTGAGCGTGCCAGTAAGGTGGTGAGTTGGCTTGCGCTGAACGTAGGAAAAGCAAAGAGCAGCAAATAGTTTTAACATGGGGTGGGTGTCTCTGTTGGTCCGGTTTTTGCTTGTTTTTCCCAAACTAGCGGAGATGCTCACCCTTGTTCTTGATTCCTATGATAAGGAGTATCGTCGTCGTAAGCATCTTGAGCTTGAGCGTGACATTGACGAGTGGGTGCATTCGGATGACACCTCCGAGTCGGATACCTGAATTCCTTGGGGATCTAAAGACACACAGGTTCTCCCCGGAGGAGAAGCAGACGATTGGAAAGATCCTGGATTATGTGAACGATCTGGAGCACGGGAACCAATAACGAGGTATGCTGCTATGTTCGATGATTTGCCGCAAATGGTGTTTTTTACCCTGCTTTTGGGGATGCTTCTTCTCATAGCGATAAAACTTCTGGACATTTAAGACGGGGGAATGTAGTCCCTTTGGCGTAAATGAAAGCAAACCTTATTGTTATCTGTGCAGCTTTTGCTGCCCTTGTCGGTGTTTCATCCTGCTCGTCCACTAACCTGGGAGGGTCGCTTCCTATTCCGTTCACCAGCCCCGAATCTGACGTTCAGTTGGATGTGACGGTGCGCCCTCTTCCGCCCAAGTTTTGTGTAGGGCTTGACATCATTCCTCGTCCCGATTCCGATTCTGCTGGCGAGGCAGAGTAGGGGCAAAGAGGGGACCACAACAAACCGAGTGCGGGGGCTAAGGTAGCTACGGTCCTCCCTACCTACTCCGCACTCACCCCATGTCTACGAAGAAGTCACACTTGTGGCTTTTTCTTTTTTGTGATAATCGAGGTTTATCTCACAAGGAGAGAAACTTTCCTAAAGAGGCACAACACTAGGCCGGGTTGCGACCCGATAACCCAGGATAGCCAACCACTTTTACCGGAATGTTGAACGAAACCTTGAGTGATATTTCTTAACTCAAATTCACAACATCTAACCACACCTATTCATCATGGCTAATGGAGATACTACTGTTTCCCATTTGGGAGCAATCAATTCTCACGCGACTGATGTGTATGATCTTTTCCTGAAAGTATTTTCTGGAGAAATCCTGACTACGTTTGAAGAGAACGCAGTTATGAAGGATCTGCACACGATTCGCACGATCAGCAGTGGAAAGTCGGCACAGTTCCCTGTGACTGGCGTTGCATCTGCTAAATACCATACCCCTGGACAGAACATCGCTGACTCTGGTAATTCCTACCTGTCGGAGATCAACCACAACGAGAAGGTAATCAACATCGATAAACTTCTGGTTGCGTCTACGTTCATTTCCAACTGGGACGAACTTGTCAATCACTACGATGTTCGCTCCGTCTACGCTCAAGAGCTTGGAAAAGCACTTGCGAAGCGTTTTGACTTGGCGACCATGAAAACGATTGCTGCTGCGGGGCGTGCTTCTGCTAACGTCACCGGAGGTAAGGGCGGATCGATCCTTGTTGGTCTGTCCAGCACTCCGACTGCTGCTGAGATTGCTGATCAGCTTTTTGCTGCTGCTCAGAAACTCGACGAGAATGACGTTCCTAACGATGGGACTCGTTTTGCGCTGGTTTCCCCACGCGATTACTACGCACTGCTTGCGAGCAATGAGACTGTAATTGACAGGGATTTTGGTGGTTCTGGAGACGTATCTAGCGGGAACATCCCGTTGGTTGCTGGTCTTAGAGTCATCAAGAGCAACCACGTTTCTGATGTTACCAAGGCAACTGGCGACCTGGACGCTGACGATGGCAACGCACTGAACAACCCGTTTGGTGATACCGCAGGTTACAACAACGATCTCGACCAAGATGAGATCTACGTTGCTCACCCGTCCGCTATCGGCACCGTTAAGCTCCTTGATCTGGCTACTGAGTCGGAATACAAGATCGAGCTTCAAGGCACCTTGTTTGTCGCGAAATACGCGATGGGACACGGGGTTCTTCGCCCGGAAGCTGCCGTCATCATCCAGTAGGGTAAGCTACCTTAACTTCTTCAAGTCCCCGTCCTCTCCTTAAAAGGGTTGTTGGACGGGGGCTTTTTGTTTACATTTTGCAAGCAATACTATTATGGCTACTCTGACCACGCAACTAGAGGCAGTAAACACGATGCTTTCTTACATATCGGAGTCATCCGTAGCATCAATTCCGACTGACCTGACAACCTTGCCCCCGAGTGCTGAGATTGCGGTAAACCTCCTTGCTGAAGTTTCACGGGAAGTTCAAGCAGAGGGGTGGCATTTCAACACGGTAAAGGAGCACGAATTGACCGCAGATGGGGACAGTAAGTTTCCTTTGCCTACTAACACAATCGACATGGATGCAACTGATGCGTCCCTGGATGTGGTTCAGCGTGGGTTGTTTGTCTACGACCGCAAGAACAGGACGGACGTATTTACAACGTCTACACTCAAGGTGGACATAACCTACCTTTTGGACTTTGACCAGTTAGTCGAGCAAGCACGAAGATACATAACTCTGCGTGCTGCCAGGATGCTGCAAGCCCGGTTGGTGGGATCGAGAGAACTTGAGAACCTTATCATTCGTGACGAGATGCACGCTAAGGCGAGGCTGGAGGACATTGAAGGCAACAGTTCTGACCGCACGATCTTCAGTCACTACGACACGGCAAGCAGAGTGGGCATCAACCGCAACTACTCACTGAGATAAGGCAACATGGCTAATGTATCTACCACCGTCCCCAATCTCGTCCAGGGGGTAAGTCAGCAAGCACCCTCGCTTCGTTTTAACGGACAGTGCGAGGAGCAGACGAATGCTGTGGGGTCCGTTATCAAGGGACTGATTAAGCGTCCGTATGCAGAATTGGTGGATGCTATTGATATTGCGTCTGAATACGGGGGTGTTTCGATTACAAACAAGGACTACTACTTCTTCATTAACCGGGGAGAGTCCATTCAGACAGCAGGTGCTGCTCAAGGGCAGAAAGCAACGGAAAGGTATGTAGGTATTGTTTACGGTGCTGCTGCTGATGCTTCTAAGTTGCGTATCTTTAATCTTGATACAGGAGCACCAGCAACGATCACTCTTAAAGACGCTGCTGAAGCAACGGTATCCACAGCAGCAGAAGCGTCGCTTCCTGATTACTTTGATTGCCCTGGGTTAGATCGTGTTAACTACATCAAGTCCGCTACTTATGCTGACACCACTTACTTGCTTAACACTACAGTAACCGCAGCAAAGGATACGACATCGAGGACTAATGCCCACAAAAAGCACGATGCTTTAGCTTTCATTAAAATAGGAGCACAAGGGACAAAGTATCAGCTAAAATTTACTGATTCAGATACAGGGAGTGGCATTACTCCTGCGGCAATTTCTCTTACTTATCGTTCTCGTAATTGGTGGGGTCCCGGCGACCGAGAGGGTTGGGAAGTAACAGAAGTCACCATTAATGCTGCGGGGACTGGATACGCTGAAGCTCCTGCTGTTCTTTTTGAAGACGACGACAGATGGATAAGAACACCTGTTATTCGTTTGTCTATTTCAGCATCAGGAGCGGTTGAATCTACTGAGATAATTGATGCTGGCATATATAACGGGACAACAGCTCCTGGTTCGACTTCTCTTTTTTCTGTTACAGGTGGATATGGAGTTGTCTCTGTGTCTACTGCTGCTGCTGCAACTTCTGAACAGATAGCAACTGAATACATTGCACACGCGCTTGCGGAAGCATTAGAGAATGATTCCACTGGCGTTACTGGGATAACTAAAGACCTTGGTTCTTGGTTAGCATCAGGGGCAGCTAACTATGAGTCTACCGATAACGGGAGCACTATATTTATCCAAAGAGCAGATGCTGAAGACTTTGCAATACACGGCACAGACTCTCAAGGCAACACAGCACTAGGAACTGTTAAAGGGACTGTTCAAAACCTTTCTGAGCTACCTGTTGTAGCTCCTTTAGGGTTCCAGATAAAAGTAGAAGGAGCAAAACATCTTGAGGAAGACGACTATTACTTGAGATTCAAGACGGACCACGGTGAATCTTTTGGTCACGGACGGTGGGTAGAATCTGCTGGTTACGAAGTTTTAGATAGGCTCGATGAAGAGACTATGCCTTATACCCTGGAGAACACAGGGACAGACGCTTTTACTCTTAGACCTACTAGATGGGACGCAAGAGAAGTAGGAGATGACGATTCAAACCCATACCCTTCATTCATAGGAAAACGCATCAGTGATTTGTTCTTTTTTAAGAATCGTCTGGGGTTCCTTGCTGAAGACTCAGTGGTTATGTCTGAAAGCGGAGTCACTACAAATCTGTTCCGCACTACGGTTCGCACGTTGCTTGATACTGCCCCTATTGATGTCACAGTGGCGACGAACAGGGTTCAAAATCTACACGCAGCAGTCCCTTTTCAGGACAACATGATTCTATTTTCTGAGCGTGGTCAGTTCATTATTGATGGCAGAGAAGCGTTAACGCCCTCTTCTATAGCAGTTAACTCAGTAACTAACTACAACACAGACACCTCTGCTCGCCCCGAGGCAATAGGTCCGTTCATTTACTTTCCATCTCAACGTGGAGGGTTCCACAGCATCAACGAGTTTGCTTTGCAAGACGCAGCAGACATCTACGAGTCTACGGACATCACGGCACAGGTGCCTTCGTATATCCCCCGGAACAGCTACTTTAAGATGACCGGATCTACTACGGAGAATATGCTTGCCGTCACCACGGGGGATTGCACCACATCGCCAGCAACGCAGAAGTATTTCCTGTATAAGTTTGTCTTTCAAGAACGGCAAAAGGTCATCTCAGCGTGGGCAGAACTGACGTTCCCATTCAACGTCTACGCTATGGAGTTCATCAACTCCGAGTTGTTTATCCTTGGGATGGACCCAGGAGAGAGAAAGATGCTGATTTGCAAGTTGGACATGAGGGAGGAGGTTGTTGATGGCGACACCACCGGGGACTTGATTGTCCACATGGACGCACGCAAGAAGCACGGGACGTTCAACGGATCTACAGCTTCCTTTGATGCCCTGGTGCGCGAAGGGACGTTTCACCAAGGATCAGGAACTTCGTCGTTATCGTTCTACGATACCCTTGGAAGATCTGTTGCGATGCAAGCCCAAGATGCTGATGATTCTGTTACAACCAGATCATTTATGACTACTGGTGCTTATGTATCGGGGACCATCTCGCCCCTTTTTGATGCGTTCATCGTTTCCATAGGAACTGTGGATGGCAACACAGCTTACGACACGGGAGCTTCTTCTTACCCGAGAACAACGCTGACGATCACGGCAACCAATACGGCAACGCTTAAATATATGCCTGATTCTACGGGCAACGACGATAGCATCTGGACTTCCACCACTCCTGGATCGGGGACTGAAACTGATCCAGCGACCTACACAAGCTGGAGTGCGACATCCAACGCTACCGGGACTCCTGAGATCACCACACGCTTCAAAGGAGATCTTCTTGCGGGGTTCCCCTACGAGATGTCCTACAAGTTCTCTGAGCCTGTTTTCAAGCAGGGGAATCCTCCCGTCCAATACGGGTCCACTCGCTACATCCTGAGACACCTGACCTTGTTCTTTACGGATGCTCACAATTTCAAAGTAAAGGTCACTCCGTTCCGCCGAGCCGAAAAGACGTTCACCTACGATGCTGACTCTGCTGACACCACCACTTCCGACTCAGGAAAGTTCAGGGCATCAGTGCTTACATCAGCAGAGGATACCGTCATCGAACTTGTCAACGACAGCGTGTTTGGAGGTAATTTCAACTCAGCCGAATTTGAAGCTAATGTCCATACAAGGTACAGCAGACTATAAATTCGTTTATATCCGAAAGGCGCACCCTGGTGATATTAAGCCTATTGCTGAAAATATTCGGGATATTGACGCTTTTGAATGTGATCGGTGTGCGTCTTTGCCCCCTGATGCGTGTATGGAAAAGGGACTCAAGGAGGACATGGAGACGTATTCAATAGTGGAAAAGGAGACAAAGGAACCACTTGCCATGTTTGGCGTGGGATCGTGTGCTCCCCATGAGGTGTGTTACCTGTGGATGCTTGCGGTAAAAGGGTTTGTTAAGAAGTGTGGCGCGGAGTTCATAAAGACCAGCAAAGAGTATGTAAGGAGATTCGTGGATCACTACGGACCTTGCATGAATCTGATTGCCCGAAAGAACACATCCAGCAAACGGTGGTTGAAGTTCTGTGGTGCAGTCTTTCTCCCCGTCAACGAGGAGTTTGAAATGTTTGTTATAGTCTAGGTCATTATGTGTAATCCAGCCGCAATCATAGGGGTCGCTCAAGGAGCATCGAGTTTCATTGGCGCACGCAATGCTGCTAAAGCCCAGGAGGAAGCACAACGACGAGCAAGTCTTGCAGAGAACGAAAGGTTGCGTTCTGAGCAGATCTCCCTTCGCCAGCAGCAAGCTCAGACAGCAGTTGGACGAGGACAAAGAAAAGTTTCAGCAGAAATAGCGGCACGGGAGGCACGGGCGAAAGCTCGCCTTGCAGCAGGACACGCAGGAATCAGTGGGTTGTCTGTTGATGCCGTTATCAACAACCTGACACGCAAAGAGGGTGCTTATATTTCTTCTGAAGATATGAGAGCAGAAATGCAAGACACTGCTCTTGCTCTCCAACTGGAACAGGGTGTTATTGCAAGCCACCAGAACCAACTCAGGATCAACAGACCTGTCCCACAAGCGAGCCTGTTGGAAGCAGGACTTGATGGGGCAATGACCGGGCTTAACGCAGCAAACATAATGAGCAGGTACACTGCTTAACTTTTATTCGCCATGTCAGGATTACAAGATTTAGCAGATGCGTTGAAAGGCACCCGCAGACAGCAAGTTGATTTGTCTCTTGGACAGGTTCCGTTGAACCCTACGATCCAAACAGCAGGACGTTACCAAGTTGCTGTGCAAGCTGCCCCCAAAGACAACGAGTTTCTTCAGCTTTCCCGCGCACTCCAGAAGTTTAATCCTGTTTTAGAGCAGTTTGGTCAATACCAGACGGCACAAGGGGCGCGAGAAGCAAACATCATCCCGCTTGATGATCTAATTGCTACAGCAGAACACGCAATTTCTACGGGGACTCCGTTGGATACGGATGTTGAGGGACTGTTCTCAGATTTTGGAAAACAGAAAGCGTATAGCCAGACACTTTACGACAGGCTTAATAATTCAAAGATTGCGCCTAAAGTGCACAGTGCTTATGTCGAACTTTTTAACACCACTCCAGAGCAGTTTGCGGCTCAAGGCGTGAACAATAAGGAAGATCTTGCCCGAGTTGCCGGGGAGCGTCTTGTCAGTGCCGGGTCTTACTACAATGAGAACATTCTCAAAGGGGACAACTTTATGCGGGAGCGTCACAATATGTGGCTGGAAAGAGCACTTCCTGCGTTGTTAGGCAAACTTGCATCAAACTACGAAAAGGAGAATCGGGCCTTTATCCAGGAAGCGGCAATAAATACGAACCCTATTAGTTTATCCGCATCTGATGAGGGTGCTTTTACTAATTCAGACGGGTCAAAGACGGAGTTTGATCCGAGTGCCGTGCCAGGAGAGGGGTTTAGTTTTCCTAGTCTTGACGGTCCTCCTTCTGTTGCCCCTGTTGATCCCCCTGCGGTCCCCGAGGATGACGGGAAAGGGTTTCCAACTTTAGGATTACCGGGCGACCCTGGAAGTATTGGCGCAGCGGGGGAACCTAAAGAAGATCCCTTTGCCAAGATAAAGGTCATGGGGTGGGGTCCAGACAAAATACTCAAGAAACAAAAACTTGGGACTAATGGCGTTAATCTTTTCCAACCTAGCGATCAAACCCGAAAAGCAATTGCTGGTGCTGGAGGATCTGTTTTTCTGCTGGATCTGAACAAGAGTGGGAACGAGATGACAAACCCTCTTGTCGTCCACCCTGACAACGCATCTAAAGAGCAGATTGACGCATCTAAAAAGTGGGCGAAAGCGATGGCAGTAATTGTTGCCAGAGTTACGGGACGCAAAGTGACCTCACGGGTTATTTCTACAACTGCCAACGAACGGGGAAGATCCAACGCTTTTCATCTTGAGCCTTTCTCCATCATGGATGAAAAGATGCTTGAGTGGATAAAATCGGATGCGGGACGCAAGGAATACGCAGACACCTTGAATGAGTTTCTTCGTAGACCTTTGGACAACGCTCACTTCTTCATGCCTCACTCTCCAGGGGCAGGAGGAGCAGACAACCCGAATACGGGGGACACAGAAGAGTCCGTATCTATAAGCGTGCTTGGGAGTATGCTACCTGATGGTGATCCTGCTCGTATCGTATCCATTCCTGCTGTGGAGATTATTCAAGACGATGTTATTGAGTATGACAAACAGCTTGCTGATAAAGGCATAGGAGTAAAAGAACGCAAGAATCACGTTCCTAACAGAGTCCTTGGATCAGTCATAGCGAACACGCTCAACGGAACAATCGAGCCGCAACAAGCTAGAGACATCCTGGATTCTCTTCACGAACTTCGTTACGACAGTGAAACCGAGGGACCGTTAAAGGGACCACTGGTATTTGACGCTGACACAAACAGGCAGAATGCTCTACTTGCTGCCAGAAGTTACATTGACAGGATTGAGAACAACATCAACGGGGACAACGCCAAAGCAGCAGCAGCACAGAACAGAAAGGGCATAGCTTTTTATCAGGGGGAGATAAGCAACAAGGTAAACAGACTGCGAGCGGAGAGTGCAACACCCGAGATGCTTGATGATTACTCAGATGCTGTGCGAGAAAAGCTGGAAGAACTGAGCAAGTCCCACCCAAGTCTTATTAACCCAATTCGTGCAGAAGTTCTCAAATACCTAGAGAGCAGTTTGCAAGATCTGGAGCAGGATATGATAGAGGGATCACCAACTGCGTTGCTAACCAGGAATCTTCAGTTAATCGGGCGTGAGGGGGAACCCGAAAGGATGTTTGGTAAGCTCAGTGCGTTGACGACACTAGATGAACTTAAAGAAAATGATGCGGAACTTTATGACATCGTAAAAAAAGAGGCAAGCGCACTGAAGATCGACTTTGAGGACGATGTATCGATCCAGAACAAATACCTGGGGGACATGAACAGTGCGCTCAGTGACGTAAAGTTGGAGGTATCTAACGAAATCAACGACCAATTTGGAAAAGACAGAGCAGTCTTGGATACCCCTGAGTATTGGGAGGATCTAAGAAAAAGCGTAAGAGAAAGAATACGGGAAGATTTCGAGAGAAAGGTAAGAGGAACGTCTGAAGAGATAAGCAATGAGTTTGGACCTGAACTAGAAGAAAAAGTAGAAGAACGTAAACAAGCAAAGCGAATCACTGATTTTGGTGATTTAGGGTATTTGGATAAAACAACAACAAAAGGGGACACCGGAGTAACAGTAGAAGGGACCGGGAGGCTTGCTGTTATCGACCTAGAGAATGAAGATTTTTATGATATTAACCCCACTTACAAGGGGTTTTGGGGGATGGAACCTGGGCCTTACGATAAGAGAAAGTCTTTTGGGGACGACGACCCTCACAAGCGCATGGTGGGAGGAGAGATTGTTTCTGTTAATGGAGTCAGAATTGCACACTTGAAAAAGCCCTCTCAAGTAAGGAGGTTTTTTGACCAAATAAACACAAACCCCTTGATGCAGAAAACGGTTTTAGAAGGAAACACTTCAAGGGACTTTATTAAGTCTTTGTCTGGTTATCGTTCTTATATGCAAAGTCATAACACCTTTTTTGATAATGCGTGGAGAAGGCAGAACAATTTGGATTTGGAGGCAGGAAATACGACCTTCCCTGCTCTTATGCTGGACATAACAAGGTTTGGTTTTTCCTTGGATCAACTGAAACAGGGCAAAATCACAGGTTCTCGCGTTATCGCTAAAGAAGGAGCGACAACTCCTGGGCCTTATCCTGGCACATCCGGAACAACCGTGCAACTAGGAGGAACAGAAACTCTTAATATGAGTTTATCTGAAGATCTTGGATTGAATCTAAAAGCCAAACGGACCTTTTCCAGATTCATCTACAACTTTGAATCAATGGTAAGTGACGATGCACTTCGTTCTCTTGGCAAAATAATTGGAATAGACGAAGGAAACCTTGGTGATTTTGTCGAAGCTCAACGAGCAATCGCAGAGAAAAGGTTTGGAACCGATCTTCGTCCCGCAGCAGCAGAGTAAAACTCATTTTTAACCTCATTAGTAATCATGTCTCTTCTTTCTTCTCTAGCCCGAGAATCAGTTCCAGGGGGACTGCAAGCACTACCAAGAACTCGATCCGCCTCACTTGGAGACGAGGCACTTACGGAGACACTCGACTCTACGTCTAGTCTCGATCTGCTTGGTGTTACACAGGATAACACAGGAGAAATTATCTCCAGTGAGGACTTTCAAAGCCCCAAGGATTACCCAAAGGACATTGATCCTGTTGAACCCAAGGAGGAAAGCGACGACGACGATGCTAACATTCTGTGGGATATGCTTACCGGAGTGGCGCGAGGGATTGAGGGGGCGTTACAAGGTATTTACGGACTTGCAGATCTTTCGATGGAAAGTTTCTCTGGAGCACTTTATGGCAAAGACATCTCCCTTCCTGATTGGGATAAGAGGTTCATTGCCCCGGAGGGGACTGACACAGTTGCCGGGGGACTGACAGAGGGGATAACTCAGTTCCTTGTTGGTTTTATTCCTGCTGTTCGTGTGTTGAAAGTCGCCCAAGCAGCAACCAAGGCAGGAAAGTTTGGAAGGATTACTGCTGCTGGTGCTGTTACTGATTTTGCTGTGTTCGATGGATTGAACCAAAGACTCAGCGATCTTATTGAAGCTAACCCCAAGCTGAGAAACCCTGTAACAGCTTATCTTGCTTCAGACGACAATGCTATCCACGGGCGCATCAAGAACACCATTGAGGGAGTCATTCTAGGGTCTGCTTTGACCGGAGTGGTTGCTGGAGCAAAGATGACTCCTGCTGCTGCTAAAAAACTCACCGAGTCCTTTACAAACGGTCTGGATGTTCTCAAAAAAGCAAAGCAAGCGAAAGAGGGGGCTGAAGGAGCGCAAGATGAACTTGGTGCTGCTGCAAGTAAATTAGGGAAAGATGCAGGGGATGCGGGGAACAATGCCTCCCCCAAAACACCAAAAGAGCAAGCAGACGCACAAAGGAAAGCGGGAGAAACTTTCGGTGATCCAGAGGCAACAGGAACAACACTTGAAGGAGCGACAAAACCAGACGGAACTTCCACAAGCATTGATGAGGCATTTGAAAACGCTACCACTGGAAAGAACCCAGGAGAGCAAGCGTTGTTGAATCTTCCCAGGCAGATTGGGATGCTTAACAGTGTCAATACCCCTGACGAACTGAGAGGCGTGCTTGGTATTATCTACGGTGCTGTGAAAGGTAAGTTGGGGTTATTCAAGGACGCTGACGATTTCCTTGCCCACCAAAGGGCATTTGCGGAAGCTACAGGAGTTTCACCGGACATCTTTTCACCGGAGAACTTGGCAGAGTTTGCGGCAAAGGACGCAAAGTGGGCAGAGATCCACGGTCACGCTTATCTGCTTCGTAAAGCTACCTTGTATTATCACGATCAGTTGTCTGCTGCTGCAAACGCACACGCACTAGATCCGACATCAAAATTGAAGCAAGCGATGTTGTTTCAAGCGGAACGCAAAGTCTCTCTTGCCAATCTTGAGTCATCCCGAATGGCATCGAACTACGGTCACGGTCTACAGAACTACCGAAAAGACAGATGGTTCAGCGAAGCACGGGGAGCAAAGGATCTCGATTTAGATGATGTCACTGAAGCGGTAACGAAAAAGGAAGAACTACGTCTGGAGTATGAACCTGAGTTTATGGACAAGATTGTCGAGGATGGTGGGTTCCTTCTCACCTATGCTGATGACTTGTCCGTCCTTCAGACAAAAAAGGGAGTGGGGGATCTCATTGATATTGCAACTGAGAGACTCAAAACGCTTCAAAAGCGTCCCGCATCCTCTCTCAAGAAAGTAGACAAGGATATTATTGGTTTTTACAAGGGACAGATAAGACGACTTACCAAGCTCAAAAGCACCCTGGATGAAGGGAAAAAAGACCCGAGTGTTCTTCAAAAGCAACTGTCTGACAGTGTAAAGAACCGTCTTAACTTCTACGAGATGGAGACGGGCAAAGTCCTTGATAAAGTTTCTGCTCATCGTTACGGGTCTGGATCAGTAGAACACCACATAGAACGCATCAAGCACGCAGCAAGCCTTGAGCACCCATTGGACCGGGCGCGAGCTTTAGCCAACACGGTAAACAGTGGGTTTGGACGGGCATTGGTTGAAGGGATAGCACAAGTCCACGCAGGTCACATTCTTTCTGGTCCCCCTACTATGACTATTGCTCCTCTTGGGAACATTATGAGTCTTGCCATTAAAACCGTTGAATCCGCAATGGCGGGAGGATGGCGAGCAGTTACAAAGGGGGACACTTCTCTTTTGAGAGCAACTCTTGATTCTGTCTCTCACTTTGAAGATGTGGCACAAGCGTGGAAAAACACCACAGCATCTCTTTCACGGGGAGGAGAACGACACGGGTTGATGCAAGGAAACCGTCCCTTTGTTGAATCAGATACGACCAGGGGAGCACTTGCCCCCGAAAAGTTCAACGTGAGGGCAGATACCCCTGCTGGAAAAGGACTCCAGTGGGCAAACACTTGGACAAAACTTCCCATGAGATTGCTTGGGGGAATGGACGAGTTCTTCAAGGTTCTTTCGTATCTTCAGTTATCCCGCAGAGAGTTGATGATGGAGGGGATAGAAAGAAAGGGGATTACGGACGGACACGAACTTGCCACTTATGTCGCAAACAAGCTGGACAAGCAGATCGTCAGTAATCCTGCTGGCACTGTTCATTCGTTTTCTGAGAAAGGTCTGCTTCGTGCTGCAATCGACGAAGCGAACGAAAGAGGACTTAAAGCCGATTACAAGGGGACAAGAGCACGGTTCATCAACCGTTACATGGCAAAAGCCAAACAGGAGTCACCTCAAGCAAGAACCGCACTTGCTCAGATGGCAGAGTCGTATGCAAAGGACGCTACGTTCACTGAAGATCTCACAGGACCAATTTCCTCCAGGGTTGCTGGCGTGCTTAAAGATGTCCCAATCTTAAAACCACTTATTCCGTTTCTCACCACTCCTTACAACATCCTGGCTTTTGCTCTAAAAAGATCTCCCATAGGTGCTGTTATTGATGCTGGTCGTTTTGCTAAGAACTCCCTGTTGAGCAAGCAAGCAACGGCAACCAGAAAGAAATACTGGCGTGCATCAGACATAGAGAAAGAAGAAATACTGGGCAGACTCTCGTTCAGTGCTTCGACCGTTGGAGCAATGTGGTTCTTCTTTAATGCCAACAGGGACAGATTTACGGGAGCAGGACCGGCAAACAGGCAGGAACGGGAAGCACTTCAGCTTACGGGGTGGCGACCTTACTCTGTGATGATTGGGGATAAATACGTCAGTTACCAACGTCTTGACCCGTTTGCCACCATGATTGGGATGTTTGCTGATATGTCAAATTACCACCGATACAACCCCGAGGATGAGGACTTACAACAAGCATTCGGGGCGTTATCATTCACCTTGGCACACAACATCACTGACAAGTCGTTTCTTCGCGGAGTAAACAACATCCTTAATATCTTCAGAGAACCTGAGATCTACTTTCCCAAAACATTCAGAGACATTGGAGTGGGCATCGCAGTCCCTAATCTGTTTGATAAGCTCAACGACACTGAGGGAGCAATAATGCTCAGAGAGTCAAAGACGTTCAGTGATGCTCTCATGCGTAAGATTCCGTTTCTTGAGGACAAGGTTCCTCCGAGACGGACGTTCATGGGGGACGCTATTTACCGAGAAAACCCGTTAGGATTGCTTGGCATTGCCAACCCTATTTATGTGTCGTCTAAAAAGAACGACATCGTGGACAAGGAGATTGGTCAGTTGCTTCACGGGTTCTCAATGCCTGAACCCTATTTCAAAGGGGTAAAGGGCATAGACTTGCGTGAGGTGTTTGACGAAGAGGGAAATCAAGCCTTTGACAGATACCAGGAACTTACGTCAACCGTGGAAATTAACGGAAAAACCATGAGACAGACGTTGCGTAAGATGATGAAGTCCAAGGCTTATCAACGCATCCCCATGTATATCCCCAACGAGGAGACAGGAAAGGACACCCCAAGGATTAACTTTATCAACCGGATCGTGAGGGCATACCGGAGCAAGGCGCAATACGAACTGGTAAAGGAATACCCGGAACTTCTTGAACGTTACAAAGAAGCAAGAAAGTCCTACATCCAACAGGTTAAAAGCGGGGAACTTAATCCAATACCGACACCCTGAAAATTCGGAATGGAATCGAACAATGAACAGCACTGTGTCACCATCGTTAGTCGGAGTTACTGGTCTTGTCTTGAACCTTACCCTTGAACAAGTGAACACTGTAGTGGCAATCGCAGTTGGATGCGCCACACTTCTTTATATGGGATTAAAGATCGCACAACTCCTGAAAAAGAAGTAGGTTTCCTCTCACGATACCCCCATATTTCTTTTCTTTATGAGTGAATCTACACAGGAAAACAAGTCGCTGAAACTCGACGCACTCCAGGATCTTTTGATCGACGAGTTCACCTCACGCATCCAGGAGGGCGAAGCTGCCCCTTCGTTACTTAACGCAGCACGGCAACTCCTCAAGGACAACAACATCCACACCAGTGTATCCGAGGGATCTCCCCTTGCGGATCTGGTGAACGTCCTTCCGTTCCAAGATGACGACGACGAGGATCTTTGTGCAGTAGCTAACGAATGAACGTAGAGGAACAACTAACGGACTTTCGGAACTTTTTGTTTGTCTGTTGGAAACACCTCAAGCTACCAGACCCCACTCCGATCCAGTATGAGATCGCTGAGTGGATGCAAAACGGTCCTAAGCGGGGTGTTATCCAAGGGTTCCGGGGAGTGGGCAAAAGCTGGATCTGTTCAGCTTATGTCGTTCATCAGTTGTATCTGGACCCCCAGAAGAACATCCTTGTTGTCTCCGCATCCAAGACACGGGCAGATGACTTCAGCACGTTCACGCTTCGTCTGATCCACGAAATGCCGATCCTGGCGCACCTTCAACCAAAGGACAAACAACGCTTCAGTAAGATCTCCTTTGATGTCGGTCCCGCCACGGCATCTCACGCCCCCTCAGTAAAGTCCCTTGGGATCACCTCCCAACTCACAGGTTCCCGTGCAGACTTGATCGTTGCTGATGACGTAGAAGTCCCCAACAACAGTGCAACGCAGGGGATGCGGGACAAACTCTCCGAGCAGGTAAAGGAGTTTGAAGCGATCCTTAAACCAGACGACGATTGCAAGGTGCTCTTTCTTGGCACCCCACAGTGCGAGGACAGCATCTACAACAAACTTGTCGAACGGGAATACTCCTCTCAGATCTGGACAGCAAAGAAGATCACCCCGCAACGAAACGAAAAGGTTTATAAATCCAAGGTCAGCGATATTTGCGTAACCTCCGACAAAAAGCACGTAGGGGACGCAACTGAGCCAACACGCTTCAGTGACATTGATCTTGCGGAACGTGAAGTCTCCTACGGACGCTCCGGGTTCGCCATGCAGTTCATGCTGGACCCCAAGTTGTCCGACATGGACAAGTTCCCGCTGAAGGTGAACGACCTTGTTGTCATGGACATTGATGGCGAGACGGCACCGGAAAAGGTGGTGTGGGCGCAAGTGCCTGAGAACACCTGGGACGACAGCGTGCCTAACGTAGGGTTCACCGGGGATCGCTTTTATCGACCAATGAAGATCGTGGGGGACTACATCCCGTTCACCGGAAGCGTCATGTCCATTGACCCGTCAGGACGAGGAAAGGACGAGACATCGTGGGCAGTTGTAAAGATGCTGAACGGGTTCCTTTTTGTTGTCGATTGTGGTGGAACCCAAGGGGGCTACAACGAGCACACCCTCAAAACGCTTGCCCTTAAAGCCCACGAACACAAGACCAACGCTATCATCATAGAAAGCAACTTTGGTGACGGGATGTTCTCCGAGATCTTTAAGCCGTATCTTGAAAAGGTTCACCCTTGCTCCCTGGAGGAAGTCCGTCACAACATCCAAAAGGAACGGCGCATCATCGATGTCATGGAACCCGTGCTCAACCAACACAGGCTTGTTATTGACCCCAAGGTCATCAAGCTCGACTACGAATCGTGCCAGAAATACCCACTGGAGTCTCAACTCCGCTACCAGTTAATCTACCAACTCTCCAGGATCACGGGACAAAAGGGATCACTGACCCACGATGACAGACTCGACGCACTTGCGATGGCAGTTCAATACTGGGTTGACCAGATGGCACAAGACGCAGACACAAAGCGCACTGAACGAAAAGAGGATATGCTCAACGATGAGTTGCGGAAACTTGCCGATTCCTACTACAATCGCAAAGGGGGCAGATCGTCTCCAAATTGGCTCAAATAACATGAAACTTTACCGATTGCTCTTCGACAAGATCAACGAACTTTACAAGAACTCCCCGGAACTTCACGAACACCGGGACGTTACGCTTGAACTACTAAAGAACAAGGCAGAGGGCAAAGATCCCCCACCCACACAAGAAAAAGACGATAGGCCCATCGTAGTGGTTGCTGTGGGTCACAGTCGAAAGGGGGACTCTGGTGCAACAACTTGGGACGGAAGCACAAATGAGCACCGATATAACCTCCAGATCGCCACTCAACTGTGCGAATTACTGGAGGAAAGTGAACTGGTTAAGCCTGTTTTACTTAGTAACTACGGAGGAAAGACGTATTCCCAGGCAATCCGGTGGCTTTCAGACAAGGTAAACTCACTTGGAACGGTCGCACTTGTTGTCGAGTTGCACTTTAATTCCGCAGGAAACCCAAAAGCAAAGGGCAGCGAGTTCCTTTTTTGGCACTCTTCGCAAAAAGGAGCACAATTTGCCCAACACTTTTCCCAAAAAATGACCGATTTCTTTCCAACCTTGGTCGAACGGGGACCAAAACCAATCAAAAGTGGGCAAAGAGGGGCGTTATTCTTGAGGAGACTTGCTCCTGTGTGCCTTCTCCTGGAACCGTTCTTTGGCTCAAGTACCTCCGATTGGAAGATCTTTAAGTCCACAAGGGGCAAAAGTGACCTTGTGAGGTGCTACTTTGAAGCAATCGTTGAAAGTGTGCTCTAAATGGGACGAGAATGCCCCTTAACGGCCTTTGAACCTCTTCCGAGACTCCCCACACCCAAACGACCCCTCGACCTCTTAGAGGGCATCCCTAGGCCCAATGAGGCTATGTGTCGATTTGAACACCACTTCTTCGACACATCGGGGTAACGTGTCGATCCCCCGTCATGTGCTGAATCTAGCAATATCCTCCTTTATCTGACCTATATCTTCACTGAGATCAATTTTGTGGTCATTTCTGATCTTTTCCTCAAGAACATCCAACTGATCTAAAACAAGCCTTTGACCACACACTCTCTTCATCCAAGGAAGGTATCTTTTGACATCAATTAGACTGTTCTCTGGATGCGGCATTGTCTTTGGCGTGAGATTTATGAAAACGCCAATCTTCGTAAAGGATCAACGCTAGATTGGCTAGAAAGAACGTGACGATGAAGGAGGAGACGAGAAATGCGATCCTTTCTATTATTGCGTCCATTCTGTCTAGTTGCTTGTCAGTCATGTCCGTTCGCAATCTTGCTCTTGTAAAGATCCTCGGTCAGCTTCTCGACCTGTTTTTCCAGTGCTTCGAGCTTCAAATTCTGGCGCACATCGTCTGGAAGAGATCCACTTCCCCACTTTCCGGCAGGCCAAAGTTCTACAAATTTAGAGTTTTTCTCCACATCGCGCCCCATCATCTGGATCTGGAAGTCGTTATGAGAAACCTGGGAATTAAGACTCGATGCCCACCAGACAATCCCGGCTGCCTGTGCTGCCAACCCCAAAAGTAACCCAATCTTCTCTGTCTTTGCTTGCTCAGCCATAACGAATCTACAGGGATTATCCCCCAAAGAAAAAGGGAACACAACTGCTAGGCATCCATAAAGTCGTCATAGGAGAAGAAAGAAAAAGGGGGAAAGGGGGGACTATAGGGGGGATAGGGGTGACTTTAAAAGACATAGAAAGACCTAGTCTGGTAATAACACACTTTTAGTGATTCTTGTTATTAGTCGTTATTAGTCGTTATTAGTCGTCTTTAAGTATCTTTAAAGAGTCTTTAAGTGTCTTTAAGAGGGGAAGCACTAGGTCATGTTTGAAGTGATTTTAATTATCACCTTACCTGACCAATAACCGATAACAACAAAGACCACCACCCCTGGTAGTTTAGTTAAAAAAGTGTGAAGGGGTATTACGTATATGTGGGGCTGGAAACTCCCCCCTTGCGGTCCCGTAATGAGGCTACCCCACCCCTGCTATTTTTCCAACACTTGCACCTTTTTTCCTAGGGGTAATCCGGGAGCCTTGCAACGGTGGGGAAAAGAAAACATTCAGAGTGTATTCGTTCCCTGGTGCTGCCTGTTTTTCCCTAATCCTAAGTAACTTGACTAGTTTACTGAGGATTCGCCCGTTTTTTCGTTTTTGAGTGTTTTGCCAGGGTCCGCAAAAAACATTCCTTTTCACCTTGTGTTCTCTCCATTTGTCTATAATTTGCAGACATGGCTAACACCAACACCAACAACACAGCGCCTCCCACATGGAAGATCACTTGCCTTAAGCGGGGCCTACACCGTGGCGAGTTTGAGTCCTTCGATCTGCATGGCGACAATCGGCGCGGCCCAGGCCGCACGTCATCCCTCCTCCGTTCGGGACTGATCGAGAACATTGGCCGATATCCCTCCGGGGCCACCAAATACCAAATCACCAGAAAGGGTCTGGAACTCATCCAAAAGCACGTAGGCTAGACCTCTCCCAACACCACCACCACCAAGGGGGAAAGAAAAAACATTCCCTTTTCCCTTGTGTTCTCTTCCTACGTCAATTATTACTTGTCACGCTATGAGCAAAACCAAGTATCAAACCAGCCAAGCAGACCTGAAACGCATTACCTCCGATTGCATTGAAAGGCTAACAAAAGACCACTCAATGGAACTCTCCTTTAGTGTTCTTGAGAAACTTTTCCGTTCTAGGGATTACGCTGCAAATTATCCTGCTTCCTTGCTTAGCGATCTATTCGCGCATTGGAGGAGCGAACAAAAACACCAATTGCTTTACATGGCTTCCGTTGCGCTTGTGAGGGAACTTGAGGAAAAGAGAAAAGCGCAACGGGATATGAAGGAGTGTTTCCGTTCTCTTCTCAACCTGGACTAATTAACCACCACCACAAAGAAACGATGAAACACGAAACATTCGAACTAATCGGAAGAATAGGGGAAAGGCTAACCGTTGCGCTTGTTGCGTTTATGGTCGTCTTTTTTGGTGCCTGGATGATTCACGACCACATAGACGCAACGGAACGATGGGAAGATGTGGAACGGATTTTTGACGAGAGAAAAGAAGCGGAAAGGCAAAGAGCTTTTGAAGCTTCTTTGGATAATTTCGCAAGAAAGAACAACAACAACGACAACCGATAACGAAAAAAACAAGATGAGCGAAAACACAAAGAACAAGCGGAGAGAGACCAGGGAAAGAATCCGGGAAACCATTTTTCAACTTGCCAAGGATTCTCTTTTTGGTGGAACGGATGATGGGATATGTATGACTTGCGGGAACGTACAGAGTGGAGTGGAACCCGATGCACGCGGGTATACTTGTGAAAGCTGCGGGGAGTCTGCAGTCCAGGGGGCGGAGTGGGCAATTTTAAGCCTGTAATGATCGAAACCAAAAAAATGAAACCAACACTGTTTCGAGAACTCTCAAAAGAGGAGGAAAAGCCTTTTCGCCAGTGGGCGCGGGAAAATTACAAGCCTATGTCACCCATTTCGAGCGTATGGCACCCAATCGTACAAGAGGAGTGCGAAAGAATGAACGTGGAAAGGGAAACCAAGGTATGAAAGTCACAAAGGAACTTGCCCTGGAAGCGGGGAGAGAATTGGCGTGGTTTAAATGCAAGGAAACCGCCCGGAGGATCATTGAATCTAATCCGGGCGGAAGCGTAGGAAGTTGGCCGGGGGTATTTCGTAAGATCCTGGCAATGTTGGAAACCCTGGAAACCGGGAAACCATTGGAGAAACCCGCTTTTAAGGTGTTCGCCAAGGGGAATTCCAAGCTGCCATTCTGGAGCTTTTCTAGCATGGCGATTCTTGATTGTCCGGGCCGGGGAGAGTGTTCGAAATGGTGTTATTCTCTCAAATCCTGGCGCAATCCAAATGCCCTTGGTAGGCAACTCTCCAATTCGCTCCTGTTGCGTCACGCGGCGGGAAGGGAATTGATTGCGCGAGAATTTGCCAAGCTCGAAACCGAAACGGTGCGCCTGTATGTCGATGGTGATTTTCACAGCAAAGAGAATTTGCGATGGTGGATGGATCTTATTCGATCCAGGCCAAGCGTTGCGGTCTATGGCTATAGCAAATCCTGGGTGGAGTTTCTTTCGCTTCACCTGGAAGGCTTCACCTGGCCTAGCAACTACCTTTTGAATCTCTCCGGTGGTTCGCGTCACCCGGAGTCAATGCGCGTTGTAATGTCCGGTTTGCCTGTAACCCGTGGGGAGTTTGTAGCAGTCCAGGTGGACCGGGAACACCTAGCGAATCATTCCTACCAGTCCCGCCGCAATGACGGTTTCAAGGACTACGCAAAGCAAGTAAGGGCAAATGCCGGGAAACGTGTTTTTGTTTGCTCCGGTACTTGTGGCGATTGTCTGACGGTAAAGGGAAAGAATCGCCATGCGTGCGGCATGGAATCCATGCGTGGAGTTCCAATAGCAATCGGAATGCACTAACGCACGCCATCCAACACAAAGCGCACCAGGGGAATTCCTTGGTGCGCTTTCAATGTACACGTTGCCATGTCCTTCCATGTCCTCTCCGGTCCCTTCCATGTCCTCTCCGGTCCTCCTCCGGTCCTCCTCCGGTCCTCCTCCGGTCCTCCTCCGGTCCTCCTCCGGTCCTCCTCCGGTCCTCCTCCGGTCCTCCTC
>PBMU01000011.1 GCA_002722775.1 Rhodospirillaceae bacterium | reverse complement strand
GCGCGATATGTGGACGAGGTGACCCGGCGGGGCGACGTCTGGTGCATCAGTAACAGGGTTACTGTTTTCGAGGGACGCTCTTTTCTAGTAGCCGATAATACACCGCTTGATTCGGCATGGACCGTCGGCCGCCGGGATAACGCGGATCCTCTCCACGCCGCGCGGCTCCGGCTCGGTCTCACGTTCGTATAATTCAGCTTACCGGCTATTTTTAAAAACAAGGGTCCATTGAAGAGGGTTATAGTTTGGCCGAACGGGGTTATCAAAAAGCTCCACCTTTTGATTCTGCAGGTCACACGTTTCTTCTTGTTATCCCGATTGGAACCTTTGAAACGTGATTGAAAAACCTCAATCAGGCTGGCTTGCCTGTTAATCCATTCTCGTTTTCTAGTTTCTCGAAGGTCCGTTACACTGAATGACGCTGCGTTATTCTTAAGTTGCGACCTCCCGCAACCATTCAATTTATAATCGTAATGAGCCGTATCCGTCTTGAGGTGCGGCTAAGTTGACGCTCGGCGAAAGATCCGAATTTTTAAATCATTCGGCCGTTTAATCCAATTGGAAACGGTAGAGTGTTGCTCCGTTACAGCACACAACCATAGTGTGCACTGGAGACCAAACGTCGATATTTGCTTAGTACGGATCCCTCCGGCACGTCCAATAGCTCTGGTGGATCCAAACGAGCCATGCGGCCAGCCATTTCCTTCGGCGTTATGTCAATGTCGAGTCGACGCTTTTTGGGATCGATAACAATGGTATCGCCATCTTGAACTATGCTAATCGGCCCACCCTTTGCACCTTCTGGGCAAATATGTCCGACAAGGATGCCATGCGAGACGCCAGAGAACCGGCCGTCCGTAATAAGGGCGACTTCTTTTCCCAATCCACGCCCCTGCAACTGGATGGTCAAATGCACCATCTCGGGCATTCCGGGTGCGCCGACGGGCCCCACGTTTCGAACAACAACTACGTCACCCGCGACCACGCCGCCCTCACGTATCGCCGTCATTGCCGCTTTTTCACTGTTGAAGACCTTAGCCTTGCCATGAAATTCTCCGTCCTCAAGAGTTTTTCCTGAGAGTTTCAGCACGCAGCTCTCCGGCGCTAGCGACCCGGATAGAACACTGATGTGGTTACCGGGGGCCGCGAGCGGTTGCGTAACCTGAAAAATCACGTCCTGCTCGGGCAATTCTTCCGGCAAGGCCACTTCCGCCAGGTTTTCGGCAAGTGTTTTGCCTGTTACCGTCATGACATCGCCGTGAAGCAGGCCGGCATTAAGTAGTGCTTTCATAACGACTGGGACACCCCCTACTTTGTGTAACGAGACCATGGCGTAGGGGCCGTGCGGTTGCAGGTTGGCGATTAACGGCACCCGCTCGCCGATACAATGAAGGTCTTCGATCGTCATCATCACACCCGCTTCACGGGCGATAGCTAGAACATGCAAGTATAAGTTTGTTGAACCACCCATCGCGTAAGCGGTCGTTACCGCGTTCTCGAAGGCTTTTCTCACCATGATGTCGCGTGGCCTTAGGCCTATCTCCATTAGGCGATAAAGCGCTTCTACGCTTGCGTATGCTTGCTTCTTTACGTCGTCGTGGATGTCGCTGCCAGCGTCATAGTCAGCCGGATGAGAAGCGCCGCGCGGCAGCATCATGCCAATAGCTTCGGCGACGGTACTCATTGTGTTTGCCGTAAACATCGCGCCGCAAGTGCCACTGCCGGGCATAACACAGCGCTGCAGTCTTGTCAGTTGATCGTCTGAGATCCGGCCGGCTTCTCGTGCGGCGGAACCTTCCATATAGTCCATTAGAGTGAGATTGTTTCCTTTGCTGGCCCAGGGTTCAAAGTCGACACGCCCTGGAGCACTCGTTCGCGGATAGACCACCAGGCCAAAAGCGTTGGTGCGCGCCAATGGCATTAGTGCGGCGGCGCCTGTCTTGTCGCATCCCGATATGACAATCATCGCATTGCCATGATGAGCATAGTGGCCTGTCTCCATGCAGTCGGCCATGAGGTCACGCGATACCAGACTGTATCCCGCATTCTCGGTACCTTGGGTGAGTGCATCAGAGACCGCCGGCGCGCCAACGAGTAAGCCTTGACCCCCCTTTAAGGCCAATGCGTCAACCAAGAAATCAGCGATTCGGCGCACGCGATTATTGCACCGGTGAGCATTCGTGTGAGCAGCGGCTACGGTTACCACCGCGTTGATTGCCGCAGCTTCTGAAGGTTTAAATCCCGCGGCGCGCAACTCGACTGCTCGCAGCCCTTGTCCGGTATTGGTCCAATAGCTTACTGATTTGTCTGGCATCACCTTTCTCCAAAGTTTTGTTCGAAGGATGCTCTTCGTGCGGTTCGAAACCCAGCCAAGGTAAGTGCCAAATGACTTTCGCCATTTTGGGGTGTCACCTATTAGAGAGCATGCGGGTGAGTGGGGCGCCTGGGCTATTTGCGTTAAGGCATCACTAGCGAGCTATGTTTGCCTCCCACACCTTTGATCCGAAAGGGTAACGAACTTCGTTACAACGAAAGAGCGTTTCGTTACGTCGCAACGTGGCCTCAGTGTTTAGGAAGGATTGGGATAAGTATCCGGTAATCGCCCAAGTACCGAACAGACAGTCGAATCCTTATATCGATGGCCCGGAAGGTGATGATAACTAAATACAGCTAACAAACGATCCGGTGAGCCTCGCGTCACTTCGGAAACGCGATGGATCGAGCGACGGCCTTTGAACAAACAAAAACTGCCCTCCTTTAGACCCGCACGGCGCACTGACAGCTCTTCGCCTGACAACAAACGACCAACCTCAGAATAGTTTTCATCGTTTTCGTCACGCATATGCGGCACGTATTCGAGGTGTCCGCCCGTGGCCGCTGGCTGAATCATCAATGTCACTGCGCCGTCATTTTGGTCAAAATGCCACGCATGCTGACATCCCTCACTCATCACCTTGACGTTGGCCGACAAGAAGGGGCACGCCACTGGATACAAAGATTCTAGGTTCAAGCAACGGCGTACGAATTCTGTTAGCGCGGGTTGTTCAAAGATTGATACAAAGGCACCTTTATTAGGAAAACAATCCTTAGTGATTGACCCTATGAAATTAGGTGTGGTGACCGTAACCGGATGACCGTCTGGGTAATCAGCCGGGTTGCGCCAAGAATAAGCGCGCCGCTCGACCTCCATCCAATATGTTCGGTCGCGCAACGTATCTGTCTCAGCTTGAATGGCCGAAAGAGCCTCCGGTTTAACGAAGTCTATCAAATGACACATCGCATCGTCCGACAATGAATTTCGGCAGGACCGCAGTAGCGGGGCTCCCGCCCCATCTAAATCGTTTATCGGATAACGCTCCAGATTCACCAAGTCTTTAAGTTGATATGTCATCTTCAGTCCCTGTCTTTCGCCATGGTTCCCATTTGGCGGCAATTTCTCACAGTATGATTTTGATGCCAGACGCCTTCATATGCAATCCAACCTGTAACTTGATCACGCGAGCGGCGGCACTGGAACTAGTCGGCATACGTGTCATGGGTTTCTCTGGGTTCAGAGCACTTCAATTCGCTGCCCAACAATCCGCAACAGGTGCGCGTGGTAGATTCGGGCTCTTAGACTGTTATTGTTGATGTGCGTAGATTTACGCGGTTCCGGTGAAGCTGTCTTGGATGTCCTTAATAGCGTCCAAAGCCTCCTGCGCCAACGGTCCCTTGTTAACAGCATCCGCCGCTTTCTGCAGTTCCTCGAGGTTAGCTATGCCGATTTCGACAGTGCAAAGCGAAGGATTGGATATTGCGTAACGGATCGCGAGTTCCGGAAGACTTTTCGCGTGGTCAGTGTCGATAAGGGGTATAAACTTCAGAGCACGGGATACATCCGTGGCATAGTCGGTGTTGGATCCGATGGGCGCTACGAACTGCATTCCAAGCGGGTGGCGGTTGTTTGTTCCGGACAACGCCCCGCCTGCTAGCACGCGAACGCCAATTGAACCGACGCCGCGGCGCTCTGCGGCAAATAGCAATTCATGATAGTCCTGGGCGGGGTAGCCGGTCGGCATCGGTCGACCGGCTGATGGAACGAGCAGATTGTAGAAAATTTGCGTTCCGTTAAAAGCGCCTGACTCGATCAGCTTGTAGAGATCCGCAGTTCCACCTTTCGCGGTAAATCCGAGATAACGCGTTTTGCCCTCATCTCGCATCTTCATGAACGCTGGAACGACCTCGGACAAGACCATATCTACCGAAATTGTCTGATCGTCTTTCTCTATTCCTAAAGTGTTGTGAAGTTGGAAGAGGTCGACCCTTTCCTGACATAAACGCGTGAGACTTGCCTCAACGGAGTGGCGTACGGCGTCCGCTAGGCCGGCCCGATCAGACAAGGTCAATCCAATCTTGGTACTGACAAATATGCCATCGCGGCTCTTTCCCAACGCGCGTCCAAGATTTGTCTCGGATGCCGTATTTCCGTAGGAGGGCGCGGTGTCGAAGTGGTTGATCCCATTATCCCGGGCCCAAGCGACCGCGCGGTCTTGGTCGGCGGGAACTCCTTTCGTCATCAATCCGCCGACTGCTCCACAGCCGAAGGTCAATAGCGAAACATCGATTTCGGTGTGGCCAAAACGGTTTGTTTTCATCTTCGTGTCCTACTTTTTTTTGATCCCTTTATGGGACTTTGACAATTGCTTTTCGAATTCGCATTTGTTTGAAATTTTTGGGGTGCGGCCCTGGTGTGTTGCCTCAAATTCCGGCATGGCAAAGCACATGGCACTTACGATCCCCTCCAGAAAATAGGCAACCTAAGTATAGCTTCCACCAAGATCATATAATTTGGGTTAGTATACTCTGTCCCAAGGCCTCTTCCATCAGAGCATTTTTTCAGAATGTGTCCTCTTCGACCAGAACCTTATGGGTTATAGTTGGTGTAGCGTTGTTGACCCTAAAGCTGCCTAACTTAGCCAAATTCAATACAACTTGAGAACTTCACATGGCTCGCGTCCCTGTTTTAAAATCTCCCGACCAACTAACTGGTGAAGCTCGTCAAATCGCGGAAAAGATAATCGCTACGCGCAAATCTCTGGATGGCCCCTTCTCAGTTTGGATGCATGCGCCGGATTGGGCCGAACGTGTGTCTCATCTCGGCACACTGGTACGTTGGGAAGGAACGTTGGAACTGCGGCTCCGTACGCTCGCGGCCCTTGTAGTGGGCCGGCATTTCCAAGCTCAGTACGTGTGGGGGGTTCAGGGTGTGATTGGTGCCGATCGCGACATTCCGCGGTCTACGATCAATGCCATCAGTGACGGTCGATCCGATGATATTCCGCCGGAGGATCTTCAAATCATCGACTTTGCCCGGCAACTGCTTCGCGCCAATCGCGTCGACGAACCACTGGCGCAAGCCGTCTTGGGGCGGCTAGGAGCCGATCAGTATGTGCAATTGACGACTTGTATTGGTTACTACGCGATGCTCGCCATGACGGTAAACGCGGTTGAGCTTGAGCCCAACTCCAAGCACGAATCTCTCAAGGTTTGATGAACAAATTCCTCCCAACACCAAGTTTTCTTTGCCTGTAAACGTACCTTTGGCTAATGACACTGGTGAAATTCCGGCGGTCCTTGGATCTTTTTGAGACGCTTATTTTATAACTGAAGACATCGGGGACCTTACCGCATATTAATCACATGCCGGCTGGGTGATTCGTCATATGAAGGCCGGGACGTGGGCGAATACATTGTCGATATGAGGAAAGTTGACGGCGTTAGTAGTGCGGGGGAGATCACGATGGTGAGGTTTGGAGTTGGTGTTTCGTATTGACACTATTCTATTGTCACAGATGAGTTTGTCGTGAAGGCTATGTCCGCACCCTAGACTGGCTCCTGAGTGGATTAGGAAATTGTAAAACATTGTGATCTAACGATATTTCAGCTCTTTACTGATTCTGCTTAAAATCACCGCCCAAATCCTCGATGCGTGGACCGACCTTTTCGGCTAAAAGACGAAGGCTTTCGTGATCCCAAGCCGGGTCATCTGAATCCGCCGTAACACTAAGCAACGCCCCAAACCCCCCGACATTTTCATACAACGATCGTATTTTGTCTTCGCATTCCAAAGGATCTCCAACAATCCAAACGTTTTCCATCATATATTCCACCGTCACCTCATCATCCGGCATGGCCGGGTCGTGTTTCGCCGCTTGCATCTGCCATGTGCCGATGCGGCTCGCCAATTGGTGAGTTTCAAAATTTCTGCCGAGCACAGCTCGGGCGCGTTCTTTGGCAACTACGGAGGTCGTTCCCACAAAAACGTCTCGCGCGATACGCCAGTCATTTCGGTTAGCGGTTTTACCGACGACTTGGGCTCCGTCGATTACAGTGTCCCAGTGCGCTGGCAATAGCGTTCTGGACAGCAAGGCGCTCGACATTGGTGACCAACCCCGTTCACCTGCGATCCTAAGAGAACTCGATTTTGGTGTACTTGCCGCTATCGCAATCGGCGGATGCGGCGTTTGCAGCGGTTTCATGTACAACCCTCGCTCTGTGACTGGATCGAGTTCGGGGGCTTCTATTCGGAAATGCCTGCCTTGGTGAATAAAGGGACCTTCACCGTGAGCCCAAATCCGGAGTATTACGTCAAGTGCCTCGACAGCACGCTCCCGAGCGGTTTTAGGGTCGAGACCCATTAGCTTCATGTCCGTTGGAATGCCACCCATACCGATGCCCCATTGAAACCGTCCATGAGCCAGGTGATCAAGCATTGCCAGGCGGTGTGCCAAATATGCGGGTTCATGCATACCAAGAAGAGTTACGCCGGTCCCCAGCTTAATCCGCTCGGTCAAAGCCAAGGCCTTAGCGATCAAAAGATCGGGCGCCGGCGCGTTCTCCCACTTCTCGGTAAAATGCTCTCCTAGCCACGCCTCTGAAAACCCCAAACGATCGGCTATCACAAGTTGGTCTAAATCTCGATCGTAGCATTCCGCGATAGGGCGGTGGGGAGGATGAAGCGGCATCATGAACAGTCCTAGAAGCATGATAATTCTCCTCAGTTCACTTGATCGCATCACGATGGCGGTGGGAATTTAAAAGGTCAAACGGCGCGCTATCTTTTCGGTAAACCCTTCGATTAGCTCGTTTCATTCAGTGAAAGCGTCGTGCGAGACCATTATGAATGGTCTCCAACGTAGTTTGGGATTAGGTAGTTTAGTTTTCTGGGCACCGTTGAATGTCCAAATCAACCCAATTCGTAGGAGGGTTCAATGCAACTCAGTGCATGGTTTCCAACCCGAGACATTGGTGACGATCCAGTCAAGATCCGGGATTGGGCGCAGGCTGCGGAAGATCTTGGTTACGACTACATTGAAGTGCCGGATCACGTCTTCGGCGCTACAGCGCGGAAGGATTGGATACCGCTTTATGACGAGAGTGACCCTTTCCATGAAACTTTCACGACCCTCGCATTCCTCGCCGCTACGACTAGTTTGATAAAACTTTCCAGTGGCGTACTGATCTTGCCGCAACGACAAACTGGCGTGGTCGCTAAACAAGCCGCTCAAGTCGATCTACTTTCTGGAGGTCGCTTTCGTCTTGGGATAGGTGTCGGTTGGAACCACGTGGAATACGAGGCACTCGACGTTGACTGGCATACTCGTGGCGCGCGTCAAGCTGAACAGGTCGAGGTTTTGCGCCGCCTTTGGACCGAGGATCTGGTGACGTTCAAAGGCGATTTTCACGAAATGACTGAAGTCAGCATCGTCCCGCGCCCGGTTCAACGCCCTATCCCAATTTGGTTCGGTGGCTCATCGGATGCGGTGATTAAACGTGCAGCGCGAGTCGGTGATGGCTGGATGCCGATCATTCCTCCGGATGATCAAGCTGAGTCCAAACTCGCCAATCTAAGGGCCCATCTGAAAGAATTTGGACGGGATCCAAACTCTTTCGGCCTTGAGGGGTGGTTGCGAATGGGTGAGCCCAATCCGCAACAATGGGCTGCCGCTGCCGATGGGTGGCGGAAACTCGGTGCTCAAATCATTATGCTCTATCCGATGTATCGGATCCCAACCTTCGAAGGGCAGATTGAGACGCTGCGACAATTCAAAGACGTTGTCGGTGGTTGATCTATTTCACCCATTTGCTTGCATCGAATGGTTCCACCATATTTATGAGATTATGTCTTGTGCTAGCGCGCGGGCGATCTGCCGTTGGCCAATTTAGGAAGCACACAGGCGGCAAGTTGCTCCATAAGCGTATCGGGGCGGGTCCATGTACCCTCATCCCGCCACCAGATCGCGTCGATATCAAGCTCGCAAAGTGCGTTCGTCCGATCAGCTACTGCTTCGGCCGGCCCCAGTGCGATTGAAGCTTCGACTGCTTCGTCGGGTACATACGCTGTTTGGCGCTTGGCCTCCTCCCAATCGACCGCGTGCCCAAGATCTGGGTAGGGCTCTTTGTAATCTGCAGGCGCCACAGGTGTCGTAATTCCGGCGCGTCCGAAAAGAATTTCGGCGTGGCGGTGCCGACACAGGCCGGCCGCACATGGACGCATGCGATCGACAGCACGGGCTCGATCATCGTCAATACAGGCGGTGACCACTAGGATACGGGTCACCTCTTCGCGCGACCGCCCCGCGTCGGCCATGCCCGCTTCGAGATTTTCTAGTGCCCAAGCTACCGTACTTGGGGCCGCTCCTACGTGGATCAGGACGCCGTCGGCGATACGGCCGGCTTGGGCGAGCATTTTAGGTCCGGTTGCCGCGACGATGATTGGTAGATTCGGATAGGCGGGTTCGACGGAAATTTCGAGGCCACCCAACTCGGCTTTGCTTCCACTAAAGATGTCACGCCAGAGCGCCACCGCGGCACGCATGTCGGCCAAGCTTGCCGCTTTTTGCCCAATGATGTAGGCGGAACTGTACCCGGTTCCGACTGCCAGATCGGCTCGACCGCCCGAGGTGTCGTCCAAAGTGGCAATCGCGCTTGCAGTTGTGAGCGGATGGCGGGTCAGAGGGTTGGTAACGCCCGGCCCAAGCCGTATTCGCGAGGTCTCTGCTGCCGCCGCGCCCAGATGCATGTAGACGTCTTTCCAGCGGCCTGCGAGCAACGGGGTATCCGGCATCCACATAAAGTCGAAACCGGAATCTTCAACGCGCCGGGCATAATTCGCCGTGTCTTTAGGCATTCCGACAGTTGGCACACGAAGCCCGAACTGGATGGCCATTGATCGATCCTCCCCGTGTTGAGTATACAAAAACGAATTCCATCTGGTGGGCCAGGAACTTGCAACTGCCACCTTGTTGTTTCGCAGTGATACGGTGGTGAGATCATAAATCTGCGATCTTTGTGCTTGTCCGCCGACCTTTGTTCAGCCCGTGCCATACTTATCTGTCGTGATAGAGCGGCAGACATTAGATTAGGGGAATAGACATGTCGATATTGGTAGTAGGAGGCGCTGGCTTTATCGGGCGGCGAATGATACCGATTCTGGCGAGAGCCGGCCATGAGGTGACGTGCATGGATATCGACCTGGTTGGCGCGACCGCGGCGTTTTGTGATCTCGCTGACAAAGTGACCGTCGTTCGTGGCGACGTAACACAGTTTGACGATGTGATTGGGGCGGTCCAGGAATCGCGTGCTGAGCGGGTGGTCAATCTCTCTTACTTCATTGGAGACCTTGCGCCCCATACCGCTTTCAAGCTCGACATACTGGGGATGGACAATTGCTTTGAAGCGGCGAGACGTTCCGGTGTGCGGCATACGGTATTTGCCAGTTCTGTTGCAGTATCGGGGCCGCAGACCAATTTTGGCGAACGAGCGGTTGACGAGACGGACGAGCGCCACGGAACGACGCAGTATGCCGTCAACAAGATCATTAATGAATGGCAAGCGCATGATTATCGCCGAGCCTACGGAATGACCATAACCTGCATCCGTCCGGCCAACGTAACGGGGCCGGACAAGAAGTTTGGATCCATCGATCACGTGAACTGCATGTGTCAGCCCGCGCGCGGCGAGCCGGTGCGGTTTCCGCATGCCGATACCACCCGCTGTGTCATTCACGTTGAGGACATGGCGGAAGTATTTGCCCGTGTAGCTTTGTCAGATCAGCCAAGGCACGAGACGTATAATTCCGGTGGGACGACCGTCACGATTGGCGACCTAGCCGCACTAGTTCGCGAATTCCTTCCGGATGCCGACATTCGGTTCGACGCTAAGACCGGTGGCCGTGAGGCTTCGGGTAACTTCCTGATCGACAATGGCCGTGTTGTTGAAGAGTTCGGTGTGCAGTACGCGCCACTGCGCCAAAGGGTCCTGGAAGTGATAAATAATATTCGTGCAGGCGAGGGTATGGGACCAGTGTCCTAAGCCGAACCTCAGCCATAGTAGTCGGTGTCGCTCACCTTTTCGAACGATTCGGTGCCGCCGCCGTTCTCTCCAGTCTCGGACATAGCGAGATGGGTAAAAATTCGATCTGGCGCGGCGCCGTGCCAATGTCGCATGTTCGGCGGAATGATTGCCGTATCGCCGGGCCGCAGTTCCTGGATTGGCCCCCCCTCGACTTGGACACGACCGACACCGGCGACTGCCCAGAGCGTCTGTCCTATCGGATGTTGATGCCAGGCGGTGCGCGCACCTGGGCTAAAGGTTACGTTGGTGGCGCGCATCCGCGACGGTGCGGTGCCTACCAACACCTCGTCCTGAAATACGTCACCGGTGAACAGGTCGGCTGACGCTTTTTTTGTTGCCCGATGTTCTGCTCTGTAAATCTTCAACATTATGGGTCCTTTCATGCCACCTGTTCTTAACGTATGGAAATGATGAATGAACGCCTCTGGGTACATGAGATCGAGGACCTTACGGTCATCGACGCGTGGATAATGCTTACCGTGACTTCGACGAACACGAATGCACCAACTATCATGATCGCTGAAAAAGCTGTAATTGGTAAGAAGACGCTCGAGGATAGTGGCGGAGGTTTTATCCGTCACCAGATATGTCGTTTCGATACAAGAGTAGGTCCGATGGACGCCGATCCTTAGGGTGTTTATGCGCGATTATCCTTTAGGGCCAAATCGTGGCGACCCCAGTCTTCTGGAGCCGCGACAGGAGTTCATTACTGGTGACAAAAAGATTGTTGGCCATGCGGGAATAGGGTGCTTTAGCACTTCCAAATCAGCTTTGAATTCACTACCTCTAAAGCATTTGATGCTATACCATTGATCCAGTATATCGCAGATAGGCCTAACGACTATGTGATTTAGTGACGGATCGCCTAAATCACGCCACGTTCTAACGTTGCATCCTCGGTAAAGTGCTCTTCTTGTTCAATAACTGTAGTTTCCGGAATGATCCAAAATTGTTTTTGGGTCAAAGTTGGGTACTCAAATCCGCTAGATTGATCCTATGGTGAAACTTTCCGTTCTCGACCTAGCCTATATCGGTGAAGGTTTTACTTCGGCCCATGCCCTCGCCAATGCACTAGATTTGGCACAGCACTCGGAGGCCGCTGGTTTTGAGCGCTTTTGGCTAGCTGAACACCATAATCTTGCGGGTATTGCGAGCGCGGCCACGGCAGTTTGCATATGTCACGTCGCCTCGGGTACTAAAACGATCCGGGTTGGTGCTGGCGGAATAATGCTGCCGAACCATTCTCCGATGGTGATTGCAGAACAATTTGGCACACTAGCAACCATATTTCCTGATCGCATCGACCTGGGGTTGGGCCGAGCGCCGGGAACTGATCAGCACACATTGGTTGCGTTGCGTCGTGGTCCGGGTGCGGCGGAATATTTTCCACAGGATGTCGTGGAACTGCAAGCCCTACTTGGCCCGCCCCAAGCCAACCAGGCGATACATGCAATTCCAGGTGAGAATACTAATGTTCCGCTGTGGATACTTGGCTCGAGCCTATATGGTGCGCGAGTTGCCGCCAGACTTGGTCTGCCCTACGCGTTCGCGTCCCATTTTGCGCCTGAGGCTTTGATGCAGGCGATCACGACCTATCGGGAGTGGTTCGAGCCCTCAGACCAACTTGATGAGCCCTATGTTATGGTGGGATGTAGTGCGGTCGTGGCTGATTCTGATGAAGAGGCAAAACGTTTGTTTACAACGCCCCAACAACAATTCGCAAGAATGGTGCGGGGCATTCGCGGGCAGTTGCCACCGCCGGTAGACGATATAGAAAACTTCTGGTCACCGGTCGAAAAGGTACAAGCGTCATCAATGCTTGCCTGCTCGTTTTGTGGTTCTAAGGAGACAATAAAGGCCAAGTTAAAACCGCTAATTGAAGAAACCGGTGCAGATGAACTAATGGTCGCGGCAGCGATATGGGATCACGAAGCACGGGTTCGGTCCTTCGAACTTCTAGCTGAAGCTATGCGCTAAAGAACCTGCAATTTTCAAAGGCGGGAGTTATCAAAACGTGAAAATCACGATATATGGCGCTGGAGCCATCGGCGGGCATCTGGGTTCGATGATGTTCCGGCAAGGTTATGATGTTAGCCTTATCGCACGTGGACCGCATCTGGAGGCGATGCGCGAGAACGGCCTGAGGCAGATCACTCGAGAAGAAGATTTCGTAGTCCATCCACGCGTCACTGACGATCCGTCAACTCTGGGTCCGCAGGATTATGTCGTCATGTCTTTGAAGTCATATCAGGCGCCGGCCGCAGTCGAAGAGATGCGACCGTTGCTAGGCCCCGATACGACAGTAGCGACAGCGATGAACGGAATTCCTTGGTGGTATTTCTACAAGCTTCCTGGTGAATGGGAAAATTATCGTGTGAAGTCCGTGGATCCAGAGGGCAAGCAATGGGACGGGATCGGACCGAAACGTGCCATCGGTTGCATCACCTATGTGGCGAGCGAGGTGATCGAGCCTGGTGTTGTGAGTTCGACTGGCACGTCATTCCGCTATCAGATTGGCGAACCGGATGGTTCAGAATCGGAACGCTGTAAATGTTTCCAAGATGCGGTGGAGGCCTCCGGTATCAAATGTCGGATCCGCAGGGAAATCCGCAAGGATATCTGGGTCAAGATCATGGGGAATGTCGCGTACAACCCAACCAGCGCACTGACTCTTGCGCATACCGGTGCCATGGTCGACGATTCCCGAATGGACAGACTAATTCGTCATCTAATGGCGGAAGTCATCTCGATTGGTAAGGCGCTTGGGGCGGATCCTGGAGACCAAATTGACGCGCGAATAAAGTCGACCCGGGAAGGTGCGGGTTTTCACAAGACATCCATGTTGCAAGATCTGCAGCGCGGGCGGCCTATGGAAATATTGCCGATAATTGGAGCGGCGGCGGAATTGGGGAAACTCGTGGGCGTAGGCACACCGACAATCGATGTAGTCCTGGCGTTGGTAATGATGCGTGCCAAAATGACAGGACAACTGCCGGACGACCCGGATATAAATTCATAACATTGGATCAGCGGGTAGCTCAGAAACGCTATGGCCGAGGAAAAAATGTTGGAGACTACCAACCAACAATGGAATTTGGCACACACGCCTTCAGGAGGGTTGCCGTCGCCGACTGATTTCCTCTGGAGCGAAGAACAACCTATTCCCGATCCGGGCCCAGGCCAGTTGCTTAGCCGCACTGTCTATCTGTCACTGGACCCTTACCAATGGGGGCGTCGGTGCCGTGGGGAAGAACGTCCCGGTGAGGTGTGCCATGGCCGAACTGTAAGTCAAGTTCTGAAGAGCAGAAATCCGGACTACGCCGAGGGCGATTTCATCTTCAACACCAATGGCTGGTCCGGCCATGGTCTAACTGGCGTTGGGGTCTCTGTCTTCGGCTACATGTTCCCGCGCAAGCTGGACCCGGGTTTAGCTCCGATCTCTAACGCCGTTGGTGCGTTGGGGATGCTGGGACTTACAGCCTACTCAGGTCTAGTGGTGCAATGTCGGCCACAGCCTGGCGAAACGGTCGTGGTCTCGGCGGCTTCCGGGGGAGTGGGTCAGGTGGTGGGGCAGATCGCCAAGATTTTGGGTTGCCGAGTAATCGGCGTTGCCGGTCGGTTGGAAAAATGCACTTTCGTGACTAGAGAATTAGGTTTCGACGCTTGCGTTTCGCATTTGAGTGGTGATCTCAAAAGGGACCTTCGCGACGCTTGCCCGGACGGAATCGATATCTACTTTGAGAACGTTGGCGGCGAGACGTTCAAAGCTGTTTTGCAACACTTGAACAAGAGAGCTCGCATCACGCGTTGCGGACTCGTCTCTCAATACTCTAACATCGATGGTCGCGATCCAACTGAGGTTTGGTTCCAGGCGGGTCAATCCACTTTCGAGCGACAGAAGTGTAAGGTTTTTCCTTTGGCTGTCCGAAATTTTGTAACCGAACATCAGGGGTCTTTTCTCGACAGCATGGCCGAGTGGCTGAAAGACGGCCTTGTCAGCTACCGGGAGGATATCCGGGATGGCTTGGAAAATACCCCAAAGGTCTTTCGCGAAATGCTGGAAGGCAGAAATTTCGGAAAGACACTAATCCAAGTCTCGCCCGACCCGACCCGAGAGGATTATTAATCTACGCATCCAGTTGGTACGGAGATGATTTGAATATGCAACGTATAAAAGACATGTATTGTAAGGCGTTAAAAATATTTATTAATCAATGGTTTAAAGAGGTTTTTTTGTGATTATTGTTGCTACGTTGCTTCACAGGGTATCTTGGAAGATACAAATTTTCCGGTATCGCGAGGAATGCACACCGATTGATTGTAACAGAGGGGCCCTCTTAAACTGGGGAACCTGATCAGAGATGCTCAAATCTAGAACGGGCGCTCTCCTCGCAGAAGGATACGGTGCATCACACGTCCCTCGGTCATGTCGTAGTCCCGATGGGCTAGATGAAGCACTGCTCGATTGTCGCAGAGCAGTAAGTCGCCTTGGCGCCAAATATGTCTATAGGTATTGGCGGGGGTGATGATGCGATCTAGCAACTTGTTAATGAAATTGAGACTTTCTTCCGGTTGACGTCCGACAATCCGTTCCAACTTTCCGGGATGTACGTAGATCGCTTTGCGACCCGTGTCGGGATGGGTACGGATTAAGGGGTGTATGGGAAGGGTGCCAAACTTTTTCCTATCCTCCATGCTGATGTAGCCGAAATTCTCTATTTTGTTGACTGTTTGTAGTTCCCCTAGTTGGACCTGTTCTTTCGTATCGAGCGCGTCGAAAGCAACCTGCATGTTTGCGAAGCTCGTATCTCCTCCCTTTGAAGGTAGTTTGACCGCGTATAACCCCGTGTATTTCGGAGGCTGTTCATGATTTGTATGGTCGGTGTGCCAATTTCGCCCGCCGAAAGGAATAACGTGCCCGGCGTTGTCGGGAGGCATCTTGCGACTATCGAGCACGGCGATCTCCGGATAGTCCTCCATTAACGTGTTGGTGAGGTGCTGCTCCATGGTCTCGCCGAACAAACGCATAGTGGCCAAAAGGAGTTCCGGACCCAATTTCTGATCCCGAACAACTAGAACAAGATTATCTCTTAGCGCCCGTTTTATTGTTGTGAGGTCGTCCGGAAGAATCGGCTCCCGGAGATCCGCGCCCTGGATCTCGACGCCAATAGTATCGGATAGAGGGATCACGGTGACACTCATGCGGGTCTCTCCAACGTAGCGAAGTAGCGAGCGATTAAACGAGATTGCACGCGATACCGGAAATCCTCTTTTCGGAGGCCTCTCCTTAAACGGTGCGTGCTAACTCTCACTGAGGAAAACATCTTTGTAGCCGCTGCATTCTTTTCTGATCAAGTCTCAAATGCATTGTCGAATGTCGTCAAGAGAGAAACACAATGCGGCATCAGTTCAGCGTCTTTCGGCGCGCTTCGCCAGTTCAATAACTTTCGTGACATCTGATGCATCGTTGTACAAGTGGAGCGAGAAGCGCAGCACGCCGCGACGGATTGATAGGCGGACGCCGTGCGCAGTCAAATAATCGTACAGTGCGGCCATGGCGGGATCGTCAACTGCGTCGTGTTGTTCTTCACCGACTGTACCGACGGACACGATGCTACCCGTGTCCGCTTCTGACTTTCCGCCAACTACTGGTAGCCCATTATCCCGCAACCCGTTCGCGAGATTTCTGGCTAGTCCGTTGACGTGGTTTTCGATCTCACGTGTGCCAGTTTTCAGCAACATCGCAATCGAACTCTCGGCTGCGGCTGCGCCTATGAAGTTATAATTACCCAGATCGAAACGCCGTGCCCCAGACGCCAACCGGTTTTCATCGTTGCCTAGAGCTGCCTCGTGGGCTCCACCCATGTCGATCCCAAAACGCGCTAAGTAGACAGGTCTCATCCGCTCCGCCCAATCGCGTCGACAATAAAGGAAGCCCATGCCGTATAGCCCGAGCAAGCCTTTCTGAGTTGATACTGCCATCGCATCGATACCACTTTCCTTCACGTCTGTGTGTAGGATACCCACAGACTGCACGCCATCTACTAACAGCAGGATGCCCCTTTTCCTGCAAAATGCTGAAATAGCGCTAATATCGGTGCGAAGGCCGGGTGCGAGTGTAACGCTCGATGCAGTCACCATTCGGGTGTTTTCGTCAATAGCTTCGGCAACTGCCTCCGGCGAAACTCGGCCATCCCTTGGCTCAATGTTTTTTACCGTAATTCCCACCCTTTTGGCCAGGTTATGCCATGGAAAGATGTTGTTTGGGTGTTCCAAGTCTGGACAAAGGACAACGTTGTCTCCGGGCTGCCACTCATAACTCGAAATAATTATGTTAAGCCCTTCTGAAACATTCTTTGTGAAGGCGACTTCGTCTGGTTCGGCATTGATTAGGCGCGCATAACTCTCACGCGTGCGTTCAATCAATTCAAACATAGAGGGCTTGTCCGAAGTGCCTTGGACCCTGTCGTCGAGCATCCTGCCTATCGCTTCACGGGTATCTAGGGACATTAGGCCACGCGCTGCTACATCCAAATAAATGCTATCATCCGCTCCCGGAAAACGTTTGCGTAAGGCCGCGAATTCAAGCTCTTTCATAGCTCCCGCCTCCTAGATTAGGCTTTTCCCCACCCACCGCCGCCTGGCGTGGCAACTCGGATGATCGTGCCCGGTGGTAGTTTTTCGCCGCTCACAGCGGACGACAATTTACGCTCTCTTGGTCCATCTGGATTGATGATGAACTCCCCCAACGCGCCATTCCCGCCACCGTCCATGCCGGGCGCTGCGACCTGTTGCCTTTCTCCGGATACACTGACGGTAACATTCTCACCTAAAACCCGAACATCCCTTACAATCCCGCGCCCCCCCCGGAATTTCCCAGAGCCGCCAGATCCTTGACGCAGGGCGTATGTTTCTACCCGTAATGGATAAGCATGTTCCAACGCCTCGACCG
>PBMU01000010.1 GCA_002722775.1 Rhodospirillaceae bacterium | reverse complement strand
CATCTTCGCGTTCTGACCATTCCTCAGTCTCAACTGTGGCCCCATACGGCAATTCCTGATGCAGTCGCAGCATCACTTGTTCGCGCGTCACTTCAGCAGCAAGTAGTCGTTGGGGAAGGTCCGAGACCGCATCGCTTGGATAGAGCCATGGACCTTCGGGCATTCGTGAAACGAGATATGCAAGCAACGCGTCGCAACCGTCGCCGGACTCTGCTGAGATCATGAAAGTTTCGTCAAACATGCCCTCCTTGGAGAACGTTTCGGAAACGGAAAGCAATAATTCTGGGCGGACCAAGTCAATTTTGTTCAACGCCAAAACGGCACGTCGACCGGTGGCATGCAACCCATCAATGATGCGACGTGTGTCTCTATCTATTGCTTTTCGTGTAACGTCATTGATCAGTAATACCACGTCCGCATCGCCCGCACCCTGCCAGGCAGCCTCCACCATAGCCCGATCCAGGCGCCGTTTTGGCTCAAAGATGCCGGGAGTGTCGACGAACACAATCTGAGTTTCATCGCTGACGCACACGCCGCGGATGCGGGTACGCGTGGTCTGCACCTTGTGAGTGACAATCGAGATTTTAAATCTGACGAACCGGTTAAGAAGCGTTGATTTTCCTGTATTTGGCGCGCCTATCAATGCGATGAAACCCGCGCGTGTTGACTTGGGTTCCATCAACAATATTCAACCCTGCTCTAGATCAGAAAGGAGCCGGGCGGCAGCTATCTGTTCGGCCTGTCGTTTGGAGCGCCCGGTACCCTGGCGGACTGGGTAATCGCCAACCGCGACGCTGATCGTGAACTCAGGTTCATGAGGCGGCCCGTCCTTCGAAACCACTGTGTAAGCCGGCAGCGCGAGGCGCCGTCCCTGGGCCCATTCCTGTAGCGTAGTCTTAGAGTCTCGCGGAGGCTCCTGGTCGGCCTCAACTAGTACGTCCCAGTGTCCAAGAACAAATCTGCGCGCGGTCTCCAGGCCACCATCAAGATACAGCGCCGCGATCAATGCCTCCATGACGTCCGCCAGAATACTATCGCTTTTTCGCGCGCCAGCCTCTTCCTCACCTTTAGAGATGAAAAGGAAGCAACCAATCGAAAGCTTTCGTGCGATTTTAGCTAACGCCTCTTTACGCACTAGTTGAACGTGTCGGCGCGCAATCTCGCCCTCGCGTTCATGTGGAAACCGGTCGAGCAGATGCTCGGCGATAACGAGCGCCAGAACCCGGTCACCCAGAAACTCTAAGCGTTCGTAATCGCACCGGGCCTTAGCCGCACTAGCATGGGTAACCGCGCGACGCAGGAGATCAGAGCGCGAGAACCTGTATTCGAGAAGGTCCTGAAGATCGTCAAGCGGGTCCGTCACCGCGTTCATTGAATGCCCTGGAGGATACGCCCGAAGCGGAATGGATCCGGCCAATTCCAAATCTCCCACCACCTCCATCGTTGGTCGCGGGAAAAAATCAGAACCTCGGCGCGCCCAACTAAGTTTTGCCGCGGCACCATTCCTACGCCTGGGGCACGACTATCGACCGAGTTGTCGCGGTTGTCCCCCATCATGAAATAAAACCCGGCGGGGACGGTGTAAACACCGCTGTTATCCGCCGGTCCGTGATCGCCCCATGTCTCGAGGATCGAATACTCCGCTCCATTCGGCAGGGTTTCAATGTATTGTGGTACTCGAACTGTTCTTCCGGACCGATCGGTAGAAAGAAAATCATCGACCTGCCGACGATTAACTAGTTTGCCGCTGATATAAAGTCGCCCCTTATGCATTTGAATTTTATCGCCGGGCAGACCTATCACGCGCTTAATATAATCTACGCTCGTGTCTGTCGGTTTTTTGAAAACGATCACATCACCACGTTCTGGTTCGGTAAATAGGACCCGTCCCGGGATCAACGGAGGCGAAAGGGGCAGAGAGTAACGACTATAACCGTAGGACATTTTCGAAACGAAAAGATAGTCTCCCACTAGTAGCGTCGGAATCATAGAGCCTGACGGGATGTTAAAGGGTTCGTAGACGAACGTCCTTATACCAACGGCGATCAGTACCGCGACAATGATAGTTCTTAGGAGCTCACGGATGCCGCCCGACTTTTTTGTTGTCGTAGGGGTCATTCTAAGATTTTGACAGGCCTAGTTTCACAAATACGCCACCGTCCCCCCAAATCAGGGCACGGTTCGAAGCCCGCTGATCTATGCCGGAAAAGGTCCGGGACGGCAAGGACAACTCAATATTCCTAATCAGCAGCACGGATCGCCACCTGATGGCAGGGATCCGCAGAGATAACCACGAAAGCCTGAGCAAGCGGCGGCTCATCGGACAGACTAAGATCCACTCGAGGGGTCATGCCAACAGGCGTTAGGGCCAACAGGCGGTCGCCCGCGGCGCCGTGCAGTTTCAGTCTAGGCTTACCTGACTGTGTATTGGAGACGGCGAGTTCGCGCCACGTAATGCCTAGCCTCGGTCCCTCTCCCAGGGCCTTCCAAACCGCCTCCTTGGCGGCGAAGCGCTTGGCGTAGATCGCCGCTCGGGTAGGCTTGCCCTCCGCTCGGTCGCGCTCCACATCCGTGAATACCCGCTCGATGAACCGTTCACCATACCGATCTAAGGTGCGCTGGATGCGATCGATATCAACGATGTCGTTGCCGATGCCCAAGATCATTGCAAGCACCTCAACTGTTCGCCTGCCCGGTGCCGCTGGCCCGAGCGCTGTCCATTATTGCCCGCATCTGCTTGATACTGCTCTTTATCCCGCCAAAAATCGCGTCGCCGATCAAAAAATGGCCGATGTTAAGCTCGGTAATATTGGGGATTGCGGCGATTGGACCGACGGTATTGAAGGACAGGCCATGACCGCAATGACACTCTAGACCCAATTCGTCACAAAGCCTGGCCGCTTCGACGATCCGGTGAAGTTCATGTTTTTGCCGGTCTCCTTCGGTCTCACAGTACGATCCGGTATGAATCTCGACCACGGGCGCATGAAGTCGGGCGGCGGCTTCAAGTTGCTTGGGATCGGCCTCGACAAACAGAGAGACCCGACAGCCAGCAGCCCCTAGTTCGTCACAGAAACGCACTAACCGGGTGTGTTGACCTGCAGCATCAAGGCCACCCTCAGTGGTCAATTCCTCTCGCTTTTCTGGCACGATGCAGACCGCGTGAGGCTTATGGCGTAAAGCGATCCCCAACATTTCCTCCGTCGCAGCCATTTCTAAATTAAGTGGCAGGTCGATATCCCGGATAAGACGTTCGACATCATCGTCCAAAATGTGACGGCGGTCCTCGCGTAGATGCGCGGTGATCCCATCTGCACTAGCATCTGCCGCGAGCTGGGCAGCATGCACAGGATCGGGGTGTGGACCACCGCGGGCGTTTCGGATCGTAGCTACATGATCGATGTTAACCCCTAGGCGCAAATAACTCATTTCCGCTTTCCCAATCTAGCCACGAGCACGCTCCACAGACGTAATCATCGGCGTCGCTCGCAAGGCAGCAATAATATTGGTGAGGTGGCGCACGTTCTCGACCTCGACATCTACCTGCATCTCGAAAAAGTCCACTGATCTGTTTGAGATCTTCAGGTTGACTATATTCCCGCCATTCTTGCCAATTATCGTGGATAGCTCTCCAAGACTGCCAGGTTCATTGGCCAGTATAACGCCAAGTCGTCCAATATGGGTGGGCCCAACCTCAGCCATATCCCAGGCCACACCGAGCCAAAGCTCCGGCATAGACTGAAAACCCTCCAGAGTTTCGCAATCAATTGTGTGAACCGTCACACCTTTGCCAGTGGTCACAATACCTACTATTCGCTCCCCTGGAAGCGGATGGCAGCAACGGGCATAGTGTACGGCCATGCCTGGGATCAGGCCAGTCAAAGGAACCGTTGCGCGATTTTTGGAGCCTTTTTTCCGCACCTTGGAAATCGGCACCGCGCCGTCACCAGTTATAGGCGTCGTCGCCTCACGTTCGGGGATAGCGGCATGCAACACCTCCTTCGCGGGAATTAGTCCCTCACCCACCCCAGCCAGCAAATCCTCGATGTGCTCATAGGGAAGGGGACCTAGCGCCTTATGGAGCATCTTTTCGGAATAGCGTACACCTTCCTGCCTAAGGGTCTTCTGGATGATTGCCTTGCCAAGGTTGCAAAACTGCTCGCGTTTCTGGTGTCGCACAAACCGCCGGATGGCCGCCTTAGCCTTGCCCGTGACGACAAACTGCTCCCATGTCGGCGAGGGCGTCGAGGTCTTCGAAGTGGCGATTTCCACCTGGTCACCGTTTTTTAGTTCGGTCGTCAAAGGGCGCAGGCCACCGTTAATCTTCGTGCCAACGCATGTATTGCCAACCTCAGAATGGACCGCATAAGCAAAATCCACTGGGCTTGCCCCTCTAGGCAGAGAAATCAAGTCCCCTTTGGGAGAAAAGCAAAAAACGAGATCCTGATACATTTCGAGCTTGGTATGTTCAAGAAATTCCTCCGGTCCGGAAGCTTGTTCCAGGATCTCTAGCAGTTCACGCAGCCAGCGGTACTGCCGCCCCTCGCGGACGCCTGCATCACCCTCCTTGTAGACCCAGTGGGCCGCCACACCAAGTTCAGCAATTTCGTGCATTTCTCGAGTACGGATCTGGATCTCGACCCGCTGACGCTTAGGCCCGATCACACCGGTGTGCAAAGACCGGTATCCATTCGGCTTGGGTGTGCTGATATAGTCCTTGAACCGCCCTGGCATCAGCGGATAGGCGCGATGAATGATACCTAACGCCTGGTAGCAATGAGGCTCGTTATCCACGATTAGACGAAAGGCAACAATGTCCGAGAGCTGTTCGATCGCAACATTCTTGCGCCGCATTTTAAGCCATACCGAAAAAGGAGACTTCTTTCGACCAGAGATCTCAGCCCTAAGACCGGCCTTCTCACAAGTCTCGGTCAGTTCATCAACGATGTCCACGATGATGTTTCCACCTTCGGCGGTCAGGTGCTCCAAACGATGCGTGATTGTCTCATATGCATCAGCATTTAATTGACGGAACGCAAGATCCTCCAGTTCGTCCCTAATTTCCTGCACACCAATGCGCTCGGCAAGAGGCGCATAAATGTCCATGGTTTCCGCTGCGATCCGTTGGCGCTTCTCCTCGCTGGCAATAAAACTCAGCGTGCGCATATTGTGCAGCCGGTCGCATAACTTCACCAACAAGACTCTGATGTCGTCAGACATCGCAATAACCAGTTTGCGGAGATTCTCCGCCTGCATGGTGCGGTCAGACTGAATTTCTATCCGATTGAGCTTCGTCACTCCATCGACGAGACGGCCGACTTCGTCACCAAAGAGTTCTTGGATCTCGGTCAGAGTTGCCGAAGTATCCTCCACGGTATCGTGCAAAAGAGCGGTAATGATCGTACTGTGGTCGAGGCTCATGTCGGTCAGAATGCCGGCAACCTCGAGGGGATGCGAAAAGTAGGGATCGCCCGACGCTCGTGTCTGCGCACCGTGTGCGCGCATGGCATAAACATAAGCACGATTCAAGGCGTCCTCGTCCGTCGTCGGATCGTAGGCCCGAACACGTTCCACAAGTTCGTATTGGCGGATCACACTCGACCCTCCGAACCTTCTCGCCCGATATTTAAGTCGCTAAGAAGGGTTGCGCCAACGTCCAGCAGGCACACTTCGACATCACTATTCTTTGGAAAGAACGGTATCGTCGACGTCCTGGAAACCTCCGCCATCGTTATCGGTTCCCGTCTGAATATTCATGCCCAGTCGTCCCGCCGTATCGTCATTATACGCAGCCCCACTGGCCCGCCCACCAATTCCGACGCTCTCGTCACCAAGGGTGATGCCCTCGACCATCATCGTCTCAATCCCGTCTTCCTCCGGCTCATCTATCTCGACATGACGCTGCAGGCCTCGGACCAAGGATTCTTGGATCTCTCCTATGTCAATCGTTTCTTCGGCGATTTCTCGCAAGGCAACAACCGGGTTCTTGTCATTGTCACGGTCCAGCGTCATCTGCGCGCCAGCGGAGACATCACGCGAACGTTGTGAAGCGACCATCACCAAATCAAACCTATTTGGAATCTTGATGACACAATCTTCGACGGTTACCCGGGCCATGGGCTCATCCAATTCAAAAACAACAAGAATAATTAGGTCTTTTATAAGTCCAATTAATAAACACGGCAAGGAACAAGAGGTTAAAATTTCTCTGTCGCCGTTATACTCACTGACCCATAGGTCGGATTTCCTGATCAAACGGAAGTGCCGCAATTAATTCATCGATCTCCCGCTTGCTTCGAGGATCTCGCCAACCCGGGCAAAGGTCACGCAGAGGCAGTAGCACAAAGGCTCGTTGGATCATCCTTGGATGGGGAAGAATCGGAATTTCGTCCCATTCACTCACTACTCCACAATAATCGAGGAGGTCCAAATCAAGCGTGCGGGCGGCATTGCGTCCCGCTCTGACACGTCCGAATTCATGTTCCAGCGTGTGCAGAGCCGCGAGCGCATCAGCTGGCGAATGTTTTGTAGTCACCTCGACCACCGCGTTGACGTACCACGGTTGAGCTGATGTCGGCACCGGCGCACTTTCGTACCAGGGAGAAACGCAACCAACTATGATCCCATGAGTCGGCATAGTCGCCAATGCAGCCAAACAGGTATCACGGATAGTCGCGTGGCTAACGCTTGGTAAATTTGCACCAATACCTATGAAAATCATTGTTCTATCAGGACTTTCATATAAATTGAAAAGGAATGCCGTCTAAACTTTAGGCGACAAGTTGAAATCCGCTGTGTATAGTAGTGTAGTGCCGTTTTGGGCAGATTAAAATTTTAAACAAATTAAGAAGCGCCAGAACGACAAGGCCTTTAGCCACACTATTTAAAACTAGAATCGCTAATCTCTAGACCAAAGGGAAGATTGATGCATTTTAATCCAGGAGAACGACTTTCTCTGTTCATTGATGGTGCGAATTTGTACGCGGCAGCTAGAGCGCTTGGATTCGATATAGACTACAAACGCCTTCTCAATTTGTTTGAGAAACAAGGAACATTCTTGCGTGCTTACTACTACACAGCATTAATTGAAGATCAAGAATACTCTCCAATTCGACCATTGGTCGATTGGTTAGATTACAACGGCTACACGATGATCACTAAGCCCACCAAAGAATATACTGATACCACAGGTCGCCGAAAGATTAAGGGCGACATGGACATTGAACTCGCCATAGACATGTTGGAAATGGCGGAACGGCTTGACCATATCGTTTTATTCTCGGGCGACGGAGATTTCCGTAAACTTGTTGAAGCAGTGCAGCGCAAGGGAGTGCGGGTGACAGTGGTATCAACTGTGCGGTCCACCCCCCCAATGGCTGCAGACGAGTTACGTCGGCAAGCAGATGTATTTATCGAACTTCAGGATCTCGCCGACTCTATTGCCCGGGCCCACAGCGACCGACCATCAAAGAGCGAAAACAGCCCCGTCGAGCTTGGCGACGATGTCGAAGACGATGACACGGACTACGACGACTATGAAGACGACGAGCCCGATGTGACTACTACGACACAGCGGCACGGATACTGACCCATCCTTCATTTCCCAGGTGGTTCCGTTGGCTCAAATAACTCAAATAATTCCAGCGACGGCCGACCCCGCTGCTGATTGTGCATATTGCCCTAGGCTTGCCGCTTTTCGTTGTGCCAATCGCGAGGCGGAGCCGAATTGGCACAACGCGCCCGTCGCATCGTTCGGGCCCCCGGACGCACGGCTCTTAATCGTCGGTCTGGCCCCCGGCATGCGAGGCGCAAATCGGACTGCACGGCCTTTCACCGGAGACTGGGCAGGCGACCTACTATATCAAACCATCAGCCGTTTCGGCTTTAGCCGGGGAACTTACGATGGGCGTGCTGACGACGGATTGGAACTAATAGATTGCCGGATCACCAATGCAGTACGTTGCGTCCCGCCGCAGAATAAACCAAAGGGCGTCGAGATCCATTCCTGTGCGCCGTTTTTAGCCCGCGAAATTTCTGAGTTGCCACGTCTCAAGGTTGTCCTCGCGCTAGGCTTGATTGCCCACGGGACGGTGCTTTCCATCCTCGAACAACGCAAATCGGCCTTTAGGTTCGCCCATGGCGCAGTACACAGGCTCCACAATAAGCTTTGGCTAGCCGACTCCTACCACTGCTCGCGTTACAATACGAACACCGGGCGCCTTACAACCGAAATGTTCGAGGCTGTCTTTGTCGGTATTCGACGGCAGCTTGATAGAGCTTGATTGTGGTCAACCCCGGTCACGCAATAAACGAGCCTTCTCGCGTTGCCAGTCGCGCTTCTTGGCATCCTCACGCTTGTCGAGCTTCCGCTTGCCACGAGCTACTCCGAGCTGAATCTTGGCAATCCCACGATCATTAAAATAGAGCGAGATTGGTACCAGCGTGCAACCCTCCCTGCGCACTAAACCAAGTAGACGGTCTCTCTCTCGTCGATGTACCAGCAAGGAGCGCGGGCGACGTGGTTCATGATTAAATCGGTTCGCCGCTGCGTAGACCGGAATATGAGAGTTGAAAAGGGTTAGTGCACCCCTGGATTCTCCTGCGTAGGCCTCTCCAATGCTCGCCTTTCCCTCACGCAAGCTTTTGACTTCGGTACCGGCCAGTACAATCCCAACCTCCAACGTCTCATCTATGAAAAAGTCGTATCGTGCACGCCGGTTCTGAGCGATGGGGCGCACGGACTTGCCGGCCAGCATGGCCCCCTCCAATTAACTCGGGGATTGATTGTACGCGACGGATACCGGCCCAACTAGTTGATCAGCCCCGCGTGGCGCATCGCAGACTCGACTTTAATTTTACTAGAGTCCGCAATGTCACAAATCGGGAGGCGGGCATTCGGCTCGCAAAGACCAATAAGGCTGGCGGCGTACTTCACCGGTCCTGGGCTAGTCTCGCAGAACAGCGCGTCGTGCAATGGTAACAAACGGTCATTGATCGACCGCACCGTGTCAAGGTCTCCGTCCCACCAAGCCTTGTGCATTTGGGCTAGTGGACCAGGGGCCACGTTACAGGTCACAGAGATACAGCCATGTCCACCCTGCGAGAGATAGGGCACAATCGTGGCATCTTCACCCGACAGTTGACAGAAGTCAGCACCAATCTCCAGACGCGTCTTCAACGGTCGAACCAGATCCTGCGTCGCATCCTTGACCCCAACGATGTTCGGATATTCGGCCAAGCGCTTCATCGTATCAACCGACATATCGATCACGCTACGCGGCGGTATATTGTATATGATAACAGGGATCTCTACTGCTTCGGCGATCGCGCTGAAATGTCGGTACATGCCTTCTTGGGTCGGCTTATTATAATATGGCGTGACATGCAGAACGGCATCCGCACCAGCCTGTTTGGCATGTATCGTGAAATCGATCGCTTCCGCCGTAGAATTCGATCCCGCACCAGCGATAACAGGCACACGACCCTTGGCCTCTTCTACGCAAATCTCAACAACCTTCTTGTGCTCTTCGTGGTTCAAAGTTGGCGATTCGCCCGTTGTGCCGACAGGAATAAGTCCGTTAGTGCCCTCGTCTATCTGCCAGTTTACCAGGTTCCGAAATGCCGGTTCGTCGATCACACCATTCGAAAACGGCGTAATCAAGGCTACGAGAGATCCCTTAAACAGCGGATTCCCTACATTGTAGGTCATAGTGCACCCTCCGAAGCGGTGTTCCTGTTGGGTAATCGCGGGACCATACGCCCCTCTCGAACGCCCCGCAAGGCCCACTGCTTGTACCCGAACGCATGCTTTCATAGACTTTAAGTCGATTCGCCCACACACGCGGATGGAGAATCTGTTGATCGCCAGCGCCGCCTTGAATAGAGCGCCACACCGGTTTTGCGGCTCCAGATGCCTACTAGCCGGTCTTGCTTTTAGCCTGCTGACAGGACCAGTCACCGCTGCATCTGAGACCAGTAATCCTCCACTGCCAAAACCACGGCCGGCCTCGTCGGCCGCCATTAAGGATGCCCGTGCCATACAATTACCCAAGGGGGTCAGATACTCACCCCTAGCCCAGACCTATGCTTCTGCATTCAAACTTGCAGCGGCCGGTCACTGGAAGCGAATCTCACCCTCGATGCAAGCATCCCACAATCGATACCTAGAAACAGTGTTGCAATGGCTGCGCCTAGTCCATTCGGGCGAAGATATTCAGTTTAACGAAATCAAGACGTTTCTGGATGCACACCCAGTTTGGCCCAAACGTGGGAAACTATTGAGCCGAGCCGAGGTCAAGCTCGACGACAAGGTAGACCTGGCGATCCGGCTTGCTTGGTTCGACATCAACCCGCCACGGACGACCAAGGGGCGCCTCACCTGGATCAAGACACTGAACCAAGCTGGACGAAGCGAGGATCACCGGGCGGCAGTGCGGTATACCTGGCTCGAGTCCCGATTTTCTCGCAGTCAACAACGGTCCTTTCTGCGCAAGTACGGCAAACATATCGAACCCAAGTTGCACTGGAATCGGCTCGACCGTTTACTCTGGCTTGGTCGTACAAGTGCCGCACGCACGACTATGCCCCTTGTCTCCAAGAAACGTCGGCACCTCGCCGAAGCGCGCATCCGACTGCGCCGTATGTCGGGAGGCGTGGACGAGGCTATCCGTCGCGTACCTGTAGCTTTGCGCTCCGATCCAGGATTGATCTACGAACGGCTGCGTTGGCGGCACCGCCGCGGCATGAAGGATAAAGCGCGGGACTTGCTTTGGGACGTTCCGGTCGAACAAGAATTCCCCTACCTCTGGTGGCGTGAACGAGCACGTCAAGTCCGCTATGCACTTGACGAGGGCCGTGTCGATGACGCCTATCTGCTAGCGGCGTCGCATATACAGCGGGAGGGCCGCGCCCTAGCCGACGCCCAGTGGCATGCTGGGTGGGTCGCCCTTCGCTTTAACGACAAGACCCGTGAGGCGGCACATTACTTCGCCGCATTATACGCCGGCGTAACCACGCCTATCAGCCGAGCCAGGGGTGCCTATTGGGCCGGCCGAGCGATGGAAGCAAGCGGCACCAAAACAGAGGCCAATAAATGGTATAGGCTGGCGATGCGCCATCCCACGACCTTCTATGGCCAATTAGCGAGCGACAAACTACCATCTATAATCAGAAGTCTGCCAAAAGAGCCCATCACGCGGGCCCAGGCCTTCGATGACGTCAATCTAAACCCTCTAGCAGAGACCGTGCAGGCTCTTTGGGATGTAGGACAGATCAAGCTTAGCCGTACCTTCTTACGTACATTGGCCCTCGCGGCTAACACCCGAAATGATGCCGCCGCCATTGCCAAGCTCGCGCATAGCCTCGGCCAAACGGATATTGCCGTCTACGCTGCCCGGCATGCCGCGCGCAGGGGCTTTATCCTGATCGGTGCCGGGTATCCAATAATCACCCTCCCACCGGGTAGCGAGCTTGAGCCTGCGTTGACCCACGCCATCATCCGCCAGGAGAGTGGTTTTGACGAAAGCGCACGCTCGCGCGCCGGGGCGTTGGGATTAATGCAGCTAATGCCACGCACCGCGCGCCAGGTCTCCAAGGGCCTAAAGTTGCGTTACAGCCGCGCACGCCTAACGACCGAGCCAACCTATAACATTCGACTAGGCTCACGATATCTACAAACCCAACTTAACGATTTCAATGGTAGTTACGTGCTCGCGCTTGCAGCTTACAACGCAGGGCCGCACCGAGTCAGACGCTGGATAAAAGAACGCGGAGATCCGAGACAACCAGGCGTAGACGTGATCGACTGGATTGAACGGATCCCATTTTCCGAGACCCGCAACTACGTCCAACGCGTGCTTGAAGGCCTGCACGTATATCGGTTGAGGTTTGGAGCACCGCGTGGGGGATGGACTATCGGGACAGTTGCTGGCCGATCAACCCCAGATCGGTGCGTTTCCTCACACCTACCCTCAGAACATTGTTTCGAACTTCCAGGTCACGAGTTCGGCCACTGAACCAGACCGATCGCATTTATGAATGCGATACCAGCAGTTCCATTCCCTTTTAGGAACATCACAATCTCGGCTCAGGATAGTCGCCGATTGCATTGCAGAGATTGCGCCGTCCGAAGGGAGGAAAGGCAGGCACCAGGGTCTGTCTCCGGGTGTTCCGTGCCTTTAAGGTTTTTACTTGGTCTGCTGGCCTCCACTGCTCAATGTTTAGAGTCATCATCCCGGATTACCGTGGGCGAATCCTCCCCGAGAGTAACCCAGGCTCGCAAAACTATCACCCAACAATGATTCTGAAGGATCTTCGACACCAATTGGCCGGCCTCGACTTACACCAGTTCGTTGCGATCAGGACGTCGCACAGCGGGGTTCCCGGGATGGCCTTCGGTCTTATAATGTCTAGCGCCATCGAGGACATAGTTCTCAACTACATCAGCCTTCGATAGAAACCTAAGTGACGGGCCGAATTTGAATTTCATCGCCCGAGCCGAACAAGCAAGCAATTGGCGGGTCGTCAAGACCCGTTTTGATAGATTTTTCACATACTCACCCCTGAGCAACCCAGAAGACTGGATAGCATGTGCCGAAACGACCTATCGCAAGATTTCCCTTGTGGCGGCTCGGCTCGTGACTGGGTCGCCGACACCGCACGTGCAATACCCCGCGCGGATTTCGTTATCAACTACCTCTGGCCATTGTTCCGATCCCCTCTCGGGGCCACGAGCCTCGCTGGCCACGGGGCACTAACCCTGGGAAAACTTGTCTCACCGTGAAATGCCCCGGCCACGCGCCAAATCTTGCAGAACAAATATTCGATAGTTCGATAGTGCGTTTAACAAATTCAGAGGGGGCCGCGACTAATCTAGTTAACCAGCATTGGTGGCCACTTGCTTCGCTTCTGACGCGCTCGCCGAAGTAGCGGCTCCATTGGTCTTACCCGACTGAGATTTCTCTATGCGCCGCTGCCCCTTGTCATTCTCAACCGCAAAATGGCGACAATTGCCTTCGAAATACGCACCCGGCTCGATGTGTAATTGTTCTTGAGTGACGTCCGCGATCACCTTAGCGCTCTTACTGAGCGTCACTTGGCGCGCCTTGACCTGGCCAGTCACTTGGCCCGCAACCATCACGACCTCAGCCTCGATCGAACCGCGAACCACAGCGGTTTTACTTATGGTAAGCTTTTGGGTTTTGATATCACCCTCGATAATTCCATCGACCTGCAAGTCGCCTTCACTCTCGAGATTACCGTTTACTACCAAATCAGAACTCAACAGCGAAGGCGCCGTATTCTTCCCTGTCGCAGAACGCGATAAGGTGTCTTCCTTCTTATTATTGAACATTATTAACCGCCCTCAGGAATTTTCTCGGATTGTACGCCTTGCCCATGTGTCGAATTTCGTAGTGCACATGCGGCCCTGTGCTGCGACCAGAACTACCAAGCAGACCAATCTCGTCCCCCCGCTCGACAGCCTCGCCACGCTTGATAGTTATCTTATACAGATGTGCGTAACGAGTCATGATTCCATTTGCGTGCTGAATATCAATGGTCCGTCCGTAATAGGGTCGTCTACCAGCGAAGACAACCTTGCCAGACGCAGTAGCGCGAACCGGCGTCTTATATTGCCCCCCAAGATCCAGCCCTTTGTGCATAGCCCATCTTTTCGTGAAAGGGTCCTTCCGGCGCCCGTAACGGCTAGTAATGTAACCACCTTTAATGGGCGCGATGAACGGCAACCCTGCGACCACGTCACGTAAGCGTTCCCAGCGATCCAAATGCATGGAGAGATCAACTTCCGCGGCGTTATCATCACCCTGCATATGTCGCATGTCCGGATGATATGGAATGAACGGCCCGCCTTTGCCCATAATGGTGCCTTCTGGCAACGGCGCAATTCGTTCGAGATCAAGCCCTGTGTTGCGCAGCACCGACTCCAGAACGTGAATATTCCGCAACGCGCGTTCAGAGATTTTCCGCAGTTGCGCACTATGTGAATCCACTTGGTCTGCCAAGGTCGTCTCCAAACTCGCAAGACGTTTGCGAAGCGTATCATTCTTGTCCACCACCAAGCCTTTTTCGATCATCGCAGTGCGCAAATCTGAGCGCAGCGAATGTATTGTCGCCTCCAGGTTCTCACCATGCATAATCGAGCCTTGTAAATCGTTATTAAGCTCCCAAAGACGATCACCCATTTGCTTTCGCTCCGCCGCCAGCTCAGCTTTTTCGGCCCGAGCGTTTTCCAGATGATCACGAAGATTGCCTATATGGTTTTGTAACGCGTTGTTCTTGCCGGTCATCCGACGCACTTCCTTGCCCAGCAGGTCGAACTGATCATTCAGAGCTCGGCGTCCTTTGTTGATCCGGTCACGCTCGACCTGGGAAAGTTTCAACGCCGCCTCGGTCGAGTACAGCGTGTTTTTTAAGCTCTCGTTCTGATCGAATAGATTATGAAGGTGGGATTGGGTCTCTTTCAGATCACGCGTGATGCTCACTATGGAGAGCTGGTAATCGGAAACCTGATCAAGAAGTTCGCGATACGAATCCTGAGCCCGCCAGATCGCTTGGTTCTTTTCGTTAATCAATGCGGTTTGCTTGAAATATCCAACGCTAGCGAAGCCGACCCACGTCAAAAACACCACCAACGAAGCCAATAGCCCGTGTTGAAACCGACGCGTGCATGCGAAATAGTGTACGCGGCCGCCCGATCGTAAAATTAACTCCCGATCTCGAAAGAGGCGCGAGAAAGCTGAGGTGGTTCTTTCGCCCAATCTATTGAACGAATTTTTCATAAGTAACGAGCCTCACCTTAAAAAAATTCTCATTTTGGCTCACGTGGTTTTGCCCCTAACGGATTGTCTGGTGTTCCTCGACGCCATCCAATTCGCGGCCCTATGAAGAGCCCAGCCTAGATACCCCACAACTTCCACGCCTCATAGAGCGGATTTGTACCTTACCTAACCAAGCTAAAGCTACCTGTATGAGATACCGAATGGTCCAGCAGGCCTCTAAACGTCTCAACCTCGCATGCCTAGATCCGACTGTTTATCATGTTATCATGTTTTTGGGAGAACACGTATGGTGGAAGGCCCGACGGTTCAGGATCAAATCCGCGGAATGGCTATGGCCCTCCGGCATTGGTTCGAGATTACTGAAACCGAGGACCTGATTCAGGAAGCCGGGCTGCGGCCAACCAAAACGAAACGACGGTTTAGTTTCAAGACACATAATCGCAAATTCGAGGTACTAGCGCTAACTGCTCTACCACCTCAGGTGATCCGTCTAAAATCCGATGCACCGGTTACGACGCTACATTTGTTACAGGACGTGTATGATGACGGAGAACTTAGAGCGGACCCTTGGCGATGGTGGTTTTCCTGGTTAAGTATTGAAATCATTGCACGATTAGGCCCTGACCCAACTGGGAAACGTGTACAGGAATTCATTGTGCACGACGACAGCCTGCAGAATGTCCGCGCAACGACGGCACGTTGGCTTGCTAGCAACCCCATAAGACTGGATATCCTAGGCCGGGAGTTTGCACACTTGGTCGATAGGGCCCATACACGCACTGTCGAGGAAAGAGGCGGCTCCGTCTCAGCCTATAGTTCGATCCTGCAAAAACCCGTCCTGACCATGGTAGAGGCAATGGCTGGCGAGGCAGGACGGCTCTCCGCAGCTATAACCGCGCGGCTGGCCGACCGAATAAAGTAGGCTGCGCGAATCGGCTTTAAACAAATCGACGTTATTCTCAGCCTTATTGACTTTTTTCTGTATCCCCAAGTGTGTAAACAAGATGTTGACTGGACCTTAATGTGGTCTACCTCCCAGCAAGAGGCTTAGGGGCCATGGTAGAATATTCCGTCTTTAGTTTGATCAGCAACGCGCTAAGCGGTCACAAAAACTGGGGACGAGCATGGCGGGACCCCGAGCCGAAGAAGCACTATGATGTCATTATAATCGGCGGAGGCGGCCACGGTATCGCCAGCTCCTTCTACTTGGCTAAGAACCACGGAATCAGATCAGTCGCCGTGCTAGAAAAAGGCTGGCTTGGCGGAGGCAACACAGGACGAAATACGACAATAGTACGCTCCAACTACATGCTAGACGAAAACGCGCATTTCTATGAAAAATCTCTCCAGCTTTGGGAGCAATTGAGCCATGAGTTGAACTTCAACGTGATGTTCAGCCAGCGTGGTGTAATCAATCTCATCCACTCCGATTCTCAGATGGATGCATTTACCCGGCGTGGCAACACTATGCGTTTGAATGGCATCGATGCCGAGCTGTATGACCGCGAACAAGTACGCCGCTTCCTGCCCTACCTCGACTATTCCAAGAATGCGCGATTCCCGATTTACGGCGGGCTTTTGCAACCGCGAGGGGGTACAGCGCGTCACGACGCTGTCGCCTGGGGTCTCGCGCGTGGCGCCGACCGACAGGGCGTCGACATAATCCAAAACTGCGAGGTCACGGGCTTCAAGATGCAAGGCAATCGTATCACCGCCGTGGAGACCACACGCGGCGAAATCGGATGTGGGACTGTAGGGCTCGCGGTAGCCGGCCATACTGGCCACCTGGCGGCGAAACTGAACATGAAGCTCCCGATCGAGAGTCACATTCTCCAAGCCTTCGTTACGGAACCAATAAAACCGATGGTCGATACGGTCGTCACTTTCGGGGCAGGGCATTTCTACGTCAGCCAATCCGACAAAGGTGGGCTGGTATTTGGTGGCGATCTCGACATGTACAACTCTTACGCACAGCGGGGAAATATGCCCATGATCGAGCACGTCATGTCTGCCGGTGTAGCGATGATGCCGAACCTATCTCGCTTGCGAGTCCAGCGCCATTGGGGCGGAATAATGGACATGTCCATGGACGGCAGCCCTATCATCGGGAAGTCCCCGATTGACAACCTTTATCTAAACTGCGGTTGGTGTTATGGCGGCTTTAAGGCCACACCCGGCTCGGGCTGGGGTTTCGCGCACACAATCGCCAACGGCAAGCCACATCCTCTTAACGCTGCACTCAACCTAGACCGGTTCAGGCTCGGCCGTACGGTCGATGAGCGCGGCGCTGGACCGTACCCTAACCGGCATTAGGAGGCTATCGGATGATCCGGATTTCCTGCCCTTATTGCGGGCTTAGAGATCACGACGAATTTACCTACATCGGCGACGCAACCAAAAACCGTCCCACCGACGATGCAAGCGACGAGGATTGGTTCAATTTTGTTTATATTCGCGACAATCCCCGTGGCCCACACCAGGAATATTGGCAACACATTCAGGGATGCCGGGCTTTCGTAAAGGTGCTGCGCAACACGCTAACACACGAGGTTCTGGCTACTGGCTTGCCAGGCGACGTCCTCTCGAACAAAATCTCGGAGGGTAAAAATGAACCTTCGGCGAAGTAGCGACCAACCCTTTCGGCTCACCAACGGTGGTGAGATCGACCGGCTCGCCCCCATCCCATTCACATTCGACGGGAAGCGCTACATCGGTCATATCGGTGACACGTTGGCTTCTGCTTTGCTCGCCAACGGAGTGCGCCTCGTGAGCCGCAGTTTCAAATACCATAGGCCCCGCGGCATCTACACCGCTGGCCCGGAAGAACCAAACGCTTTAGTTGAGCTGCACTCCGGCGGGCGGCACGAACCTAACACTCGGGCCACCATGGTCGAACTCTTCCCCGGCTTGGAGGCTCGCAGCCAGAACCCATGGCCCAATCTGGTATTTGACTTTATGCAAATAAACGACCTGCTATCACCCATCTTTGTTGCAGGCTTTTACTACAAGACCTTCATGGGTACGCCGGGCTGGAATTTCTACGAACACTTCATTCGTAAGGCAGCCGGCATTGGCACTGGCACGTATGAAAGCGATCCCGATGTCTATGACAAGATGCATGGACATTGCGACGTTTTAGTGATCGGCGGTGGGCCGGCAGGTATTGCGGCGACGCTAACGGCCGGAAGGTCGGGCGCGCGGGTCATATTATTAGAAGAGACCGACAAATTAGGCGGACAACTTCGAAATGAACGTGAGAATCTAAACGATGCGCCGGCCATGGATTGGGTTCGGCAAACCGTAATGGAGTTGGATGAACTAAATGACGTTACGGTTCTGACCAGAACGACCGGTTTCGGATACTACGATGGCAATGTGATTGCGGCCTTGGAGCGAATCTCCGACCACCTCGCTGTTCCAAGGCCGTACACGGTACGTCAGCGGCTCTGGCATATACATGCAAAACGCGTCGTGTTGGCGACCGGAGCGACAGAACGTCCGCTGGTTTTCCCAGGCAACGATCGGCCTGGCGTGATGCTAGCGTCGGCGGCGCGAACCTACGTGAATCGATTTGCGGTGCGTCCGGGCAACCGCGCCGTAGTCTTTGCCAATAATGACGCGGCCTATCAAACCGCCCTAGACCTCTCTCGCGCCGAGATCGAAATTCGGGCAGTGGTCGATAGCCGTCCAACCCCCAAGGGCCCATGGGTAGAGCGTGCCCGGACGGCAGGTATAGAAATCCACACAGGTTCTGCTATCGTCGCTAGCCACGGTTATTTTGGGCTAACGGGTGTCGATATCGCGCCAATCAGCGCAGATTCTAATTCGATAACCGGCCCCGTATGGTACTGCCAGGCGGACCTATTGGCAGTCTCCGGAGGGTGGAATCCAAACATACATTTGCATAGCCAGGCTGGAGGCAAACCAGTTTACGACGAAATGGCGTCGGCCTTCATACCGGGTGAGAAGGGCCAAGACGAATACTCAGCAGGTACCGCCAGCGGCGACTATGGTCTCGCGGCCTGCCTCACCCAAGGAGCAGAGGCCGGCGCGGAAGCGGCACGGCGTCTCGGCTTTGGGGTTACCCCCATCGACCTTCCTCGTTGTGAAACTTTGGAGACTTCGGCGATCACTCCACTTTGGGAGGTTCCGGGCAAAGGCAAAAAATTCGTCGATTTGCAAGACGACGTAACAGCAAAGGATATCGCGCTCGCCCACCACGAAGGTTATGTCTCAGTTGAGCATCTGAAGCGCTACACCACGCTTGGTATGGGAACAGACCAGGGCAAGACATCGAATATCAACGGGCATGCGATAATGGCCCAATCGCGCGGAATTTCCATCGAAGAGGCCGGAATGACGACCTATCGCCCGCCCACAAGCCCGGTCGCCATAGGAGCCATTGCCGGGCGCAACATAGGTCCGCATTTTACACCAACTAGGCGCTCTGCCATGCATAATTGGCACGAAGAAAATGGTGCCGTCTTCGTCGAATCCGGACAGTGGCTACGCGCCCAATACTACCTGCGGGCGGGCGAACTTAATGTGAAGGCTCAGATTGATCAGGCCATAGCCCGCGAGGTATTGGCGACACGGGGCAGCGTGGGCATGGTCGACGTGTCCACGCTGGGCAAGATCGACATCCAAGGCCCAGATTCCACCGAGTACTTGAACAGGCTCTACATAAACGGCTGGAAGACATTACCAGTGGGTCGTGCACGCTACGGAATTATGTTGCGCGAAGACGGGCTAGTATTCGATGACGGTACCACCTCCCGCATCGGAGAAGATCAATATTTTATGACCACCACGACGGCCAATGCAGGGCCTGTTATGAGCCATATGGAGGAATTTCTTCAGATCCACTGGCGGGATCTCAGAGTTCGAGTCTCGTCGGTCACCGAGCAGTGGGCCGCGATGGCGATTGCCGGCCCTCGAAGTCGCGAGGTACTAGCAAGAGCAGTCAAGGGTTTAGATGTGTCTAATAAAGCCTTTCCCTTCATGGGAGTGCGTGAGACCACCATCGCCGGGTCCTTGGCCAGAGTCTTTCGTATCAGTTTCTCGGGCGAGCTCGCCTACGAAGTAATTGTACCGGCCGACCATGGGCGGATGGTGTGGGAGGTGATCATGGAGGCGGGCAAACCATACGGGATCATCCCATACGGAACAGAGGCTATGGCGATCATGAGGATCGAAAAAGGCCATGTCGCAGGCAGTGAACTAGACGGACGAACAACCGCCGACGACCTAGGTCTAGGACGAATGGCGAGTACAAAAAAATATTATAT